>CALIUX010000053.1 GCA_938048505.1 uncultured Pseudomonadales bacterium | reverse complement strand
TGATTGACGCTTCAACACAAGAAATTGTTGAGACGGCAAAGCGTACGGGTGCTCAGGTTCGCGGTCCTATTCCGTTGCCTACCCGCAAAGAGCGCTTTACTGTTTTGATCTCACCGCATGTTAATAAAGATGCGCGTGATCAATATGAGATTCGCACACATAAGCGTCTTCTCGATATTGTCGAGCCAACTGAGAAAACTGTAGACGCCCTAATGAAGCTAGATCTAGCGGCTGGTGTTGAAGTTCAAATTAGTCTTGGTTAATAAAAACTCCAAGCCGGCCCCTTAACGGCAAGTCCATTATGGGGTGTGTAACGCTCTGAGATGGGCGGCCATAGCGGGTAATAGCCCCGTACACTAGAGGTTAAAATAATGACGATTGGTATAGTCGGCCGCAAAAGCGGTATGACACGTATATTTACAGAAGATGGTTCTTCCATTCCTGTCACTGTGGTTGAGGTAGAGCCCAACCGCATCACCCAGGTTAAGAATGTGGAAACCGACGGTTACAATGCAGTTCAGGTAGCCGTAGGGTCTCGTCGAGCCTCACGTGTATCGAAGCCAGAAAAAGGTCACTTCGAAAAAGCTGAGTCCGAAGCAGGTTCTGTTTTGGTTGAGCTTCGTAACGATGCTGAAGAAGCATTTGAAGTGGGCGGCAAGATCACAGTCGAATCTTTCGAAGCTGGTCAAGTAGTTGACGTAACAGGCGAGTCCAAAGGTAAAGGTTTTGCCGGTGGTGTTAAGCGTTGGAATTTTGCAATGCAAGACGCAACTCACGGTAACTCTTTGTCTCACCGTGCTCCTGGCTCAATCGGCCAGTGTCAAACTCCAGGTCGTGTATTCAAAGGCAAAAAAATGGCCGGTCACATGGGCGCTGAGCGCGTGACGACACAAAACTTGGAAGTTGTTAAGGTCGATGCCGAGCGCAATCTGCTGCTCATTAAAGGTGCAGTTCCTGGTGCTCCAGGTGGCAGCGTTGTAGTACGCCCTGCTGTTAAATTGCGTAATAACGCTTAATTCTTAGGGAGTCGACCATGGAATTAAATATTGCTACGCCTGGCGGAAATTCTGGAACAGTTGCTGTTTCTGAAGTCGCTTTTGGCAAAGAATTTAATCAAGACCTCGTTCACCAAGCTGTTGTTGCTTATATGGCTGGTGCTCGTCAAGGTACTAAAGCTCAAAAAACACGCTCAGAAGTTTCTGGCGGTGGCAAAAAGCCATTCCGTCAAAAAGGAACGGGCCGTGCACGTGCCGGTACTATTCGTAGTCCTATCTGGCGTACAGGTGGCGTTAACTTCGCTGCTAAGCCACGTAACTTTGAGCAAAAGCTTAACAAAAAGATGTACCGTGCTGCGTTGCGTTGCATTCTTTCTGAGCTTGCTCGTCAAGAGCGCTTGGTAGTAGTTGAGTCGTTTGATATCGACGCACCTAAAACCAAAGTTCTTGCTGCTAAATTAAAAGAATTTAACTTAAGCGATGCGTTGATTGTTAACTCTGAAGTCAGCGAAAACTTGTACTTAGCATCACGTAATCTTCATAAGATTGACGTGTGTGATGCACAGGCAATTGATCCAGTTAGCTTGATTCGCTTCGAAAAAGTGGTTGTGACTGTTTCTGCGCTTAAGCAACTTGAGGAGGCTTTGGTATGAAACAAGAGCGTTTATACAAAGTTTTGTTAGGGCCTGTTGTTTCTGAAAAGACAGCAATTGCTGGCGAAACGTCTAACCAAGTCGTTTTCAAAGTTGCATCAGACGCTACTAAGATCGAAATCAAAGCCGCCATTGAGCAGCTTTTAGAAGCGAAAGTTGTTGCGGTAAGAACTGCTGTTGTTAAGGGTAAAACCAAACGTACCAAACACGGTATGGGCAAGCGCAGCGACTGGAAAAAAGCTTACGTTCGCTTAGAAGAAGGCCAAGATCTTGATCTTCTTTCAGCAGAGGCAGGAGCATAAGAATGGCTATCGTAAAACGTAAACCGACATCACCTGGCCGTCGCTTTGTTGTAAGCGTGGTTAATGCTGATCTTCACAAGGGGGCACCTTATGCGCCGTTGCTAGAGAAGAAAAGCAAAAAAGGTGGCCGTAACAACAATGGTCGAATCACTGTTCGTCATGTTGGTGGTGGCCATAAACAACGCTATCGTGTTATCGACTTTCGTCGTAACAAAGATGGCATTCCAGCGACTGTTGAGCGTTTGGAATACGACCCTAACCGTACTGCATACATTGCACTTGTTTGTTACGCAGATGGTGAGCGTCGTTATATTGTAGCGCCTAAAGGCCTAAAAGCTGGTGACGTTATCCACTCTGGCGATGATGCGCCAATTAAGACGGGTAATGCTTTACCACTTCGCAATGTTCCTTTAGGTAGTGTTGTTCACTGTGTTGAGCTTAAGCCTGCAAAAGGTGCGCAAATCGCACGTTCTGCTGGTACAAGCGTTCAGCTAGTTGCTCGTGAAGGTGCTTATGCAACTTTGCGTTTGCGCTCAGGCGAAATGCGTAAAGTACCCGCCGATTGTCGTGCAACCTTAGGTGAAGTTTCTAACAGTGAGCACAGCCTGCGTTCGCTGGGTAAAGCAGGTGCTAAGCGTTGGCGTGGGGTTCGTCCTACTGTTCGCGGTGTTGCAATGAACCCAGTTGATCACCCACATGGTGGTGGTGAAGGCCGTACTTCGGGTGGCCGTCATCCTGTTTCACCTTGGGGTACTCCAACTAAGGGTTATAAGACGCGCAGTAATAAGCGTACCGACAACATGATTGTTCGTCGTCGTAATAAAAAATAACGGCGACTGACCAACAGTAGAGAGTAACTTGCAATGTCACGTTCACTAAAAAAAGGCCCGTTCATCGACCATCATCTTTTAAAGAAGGTGGAAGTGGCAGCCGAAAAAAATGATCGTCGTCCCATTAAAACATGGTCACGTCGCTCTATGGTTTTACCAGAAATGGTTGGTTTAACCATCGCTATTCACAATGGCCGCCAACATGTTCCTGTTTCTATCAATGAAGAAATGGTTGGACATAAGCTAGGTGAATTCGCAGCAACGCGTACCTATAAAGGTCACGTTGCAGATAAGAAAGCTAAGCGCTAATCGCACGAGGTATTTCCGATGGAAGTAGCAGCAAAACATAAAGGTGCTCGCATCTCAGCGCAAAAAGCGCGATTAGTGGCTGATCAGATTAGGGGCAAAGGCGTAGAAGAAGCCTTAGACATCCTAGCGTTCAGCAACAAAAAAGGTGCAGCCTTAATTAAGAAAGTTCTTGAGTCAGCCATTGCGAATGCAGAGCATAACGAAGGCGCTGATGTCGATGAGCTTAAGGTATCTACGATTTTTGTAGATGAAGGTATAACCATGAAGCGGATCATGCCGCGTGCTAAAGGACGTGCCGATCGCATCCTTAAGCGCAGCTGTCATATTACCGTTAAAGTAGCTGATCAATAAGAGAGCGGACGTTATGGGTCAAAAAGTACATCCGACAGGCATTCGTCTCGGAATCGTTAAGAAGCATACTTCAACGTGGTATGCCGGCACAGATCAGTACGCAGATAAGTTACACACTGATTTAGTTGTTCGTGAGTATATCCAGAAGACTCTGGCTCACGCTTCAGTTAGTCGTGTAGAAATCGAGCGTCCTGCTAACACCGCACGCATCACCATTCACACTGCTCGTCCCGGTATTGTTATCGGTAAGAAAGGTGAAGATGTTGAGAAATTACGTGCAGCGGTTTCTAAAAAGATGGGTGTGCCTGTTCACATCAACATCGAAGAAATTCGCAAGCCTGACTTGGATGCAACTTTGGCTGCGCAGAGTGTTGCGCAACAACTTGAGCGTCGCGTTATGTTCCGTCGTGCTATGAAGCGCGCGGTCCAAAACGCAATGCGTCAAGGTGCCGAGGGTGTAAAAATTCAAGTTAGCGGTCGTTTAGGCGGAGCCGAGATTGCACGTAGCGAATGGTATCGTGAAGGTCGTGTGCCTCTTCATACTTTGCGCGCAGATATTGACTACGCTCATGCAGAAGCGTCTACCACTTACGGCATCATTGGTGTCAAAGTGTGGATCTTCAAAGGCGAAGTTATTGGTGGTGTGGAAGAAGTTGAAGCCGCTCCAAAGAAAAAAAGCTCAAGGTAAGGGGTACGCACAATGTTACAACCTAAGCGTACGAAATTTCGTAAGCAGCAGAAAGGCCGCAATCGCGGTTTAGCAGAGCGTGGTTCTAAAGTTAGCTTTGGTGAGTTTGGCTTAAAAGCGACCGGTCGTGGTCGTATTACAGCTCGCCAGATCGAAGCAGCGCGTCGTGCTATGACTCGTCATATTAAGCGTGGCGGTAAAATTTGGATTCGTGTTTTTCCTGATAAGCCAATTACCCAAAAGCCTTTAGAAGTTCGTCAAGGTAAAGGTAAGGGTAATGTTGAATACTGGGTATGCCAGATTCAACCAGGTAAAGTTCTTTATGAGATGGAAGGTGTTTCTGAAGAGCTGGCGCGAGAAGCTTTTGCCTTAGCGGCTGCGAAGCTTCCCATTGAAACAACGTTTGTTAAGCGAGCGGTGATGTAATGAAAGCACAAGAACTTCGCGAAAAAACAGTCGAAGAGTTGAACGAAGAGCTTTTAGCTCAGCTTAAAGAGCAGTTCAACTTACGCATGCAGGCATCAACCGGTCAGCTGTCACAAACTCATTTAGTTAAGCAAGTGCGTCATAACATCGCTCGCATTAAAACAGTGATAGCAGAGAAGGCAGGTAAATAACGATGTCTGAGAAAAAACTTGTTCGTACCATTGTAGGTAAAGTGGTCAGCGACAAAATGGATAAGTCTATTACTGTACTTGTTGAGCGTCGTGTAAAGCACCCTATCTACGGTAAGTATGTTAGTAAATCATCTAAGATCAAAGCTCACGATGAGAGCAATGAGTGTAATATTGGTGATTTAGTAACAATCGCAGAATCTCGTCCTCTTTCTAAAACCAAATCTTGGTCTTTAGTAAAAGTTGAAGAGAAAGCTGCGGTTATTTAATCGCCACATTTAGAGCTTTGGAGTTAGAAAGATGATTCAAACGCAATCGTATTTAGATGTGGCTGACAACAGTGGTGCACGACGTGTTATGTGTATCAAAGTATTGGGCGGTTCACACCGTCGCTATGCTGCTGTTGGCGACATCATTAAAGTTACTGTTAAGGAAGCAATTCCACGCGGTAAAGTTAAGAAAGGTCAGGTCATGAATGCTGTTGTTGTGCGTACCCGTAAAGGTGTTCGTCGTAACGATGGTTCAATAATTCGCTTTGATGACAATGCAGCCGTGTTGTTGAATGCTCAAGATGCACCAGTTGGTACACGTATCTTTGGCCCCGTAACGCGTGAGTTACGTAGCGAAAAATTCATGAAAATTGTTTCTTTGGCGCCCGAAGTACTTTAAGTACACCGGTTTTTTAGAGGACGGGATTATGCGTAAGATTAAGCGTGATGACGAAGTAATTGTAATCACCGGTCGCGACAAAGGAAAACGAGGCAAAGTAACTCGTGTATTTTCTGATGGTCGCTTATTAGTTGCCGGTGTACAAATGATTAAAAAGCACCAAAAACCAAACCCTCAAGCAGGTATTGCCGGTGGCATTATCGAAAAAGAGGCGCCGATCCAGGCTTCAAATGTTGCGATTTTTAATGGCGCAACCAATAAAGCAGATCGTGTAGGTTTTAAGGTGTTGGAAGACGGACGTAAAGTTCGTGTGTTCAAGTCCAATGGCGAGGCAGTAGACGCGTAAGCGCACTGATTTTTATTAATGGCCAGACTACAAGAACGTTTCAAAAAAGAAATTGCAGCACAACTTAAAGAAGAGTTGAAGCTGAACAACGTAATGGAAATTCCAAAGATCACCAAGATCACCCTAAACATGGGTGTTGGTGAAGCAATTGGTGACAAAAAGGTTTTAGAAAAAGCGGTTAGCGATATGCAAAAAATCGCTGGTCAAAAGCCTGTTGTGACCCTTGCTCGTCGATCGATTGCGGGCTTTAAAGTTCGTGAAGGTTGGCCGATTGGTTGTAAAGTCACATTGCGTCAAGACAAGATGTACGAATTCTTGGATCGCTTGATTTCAATTGCGATTCCCCGTATTCGTGACTTTCGTGGTATCAGTCCTAAGCAGTTTGATGGGCGCGGTAACTTCTCTATGGGTGTTACTGAGCAAATCATCTTCCCTGAGATTGACTACGATAAGATCGATAAATTGCGCGGTTTGGATATTTGTATTTCCACCACAGCCCGCACTGATGACGAAGGTCGTGCGCTTCTTAAAGCGTTCAACTTCCCGTTCAAAGGTTAATAGGAATTGGTGTAGAAAATGGCAAAAAAATCCATGATTGCACGCGAAGCGAAGCGCGCAAATATCGTTAAAAAAGATTCTGCTAAACGAGCTGCCTTAAAAGCAATTATCTCTAGTGTTGAATCTTCAGAAGAAGAAGTTTGGGACGCGATGATTAAGCTGCAAAAGTTGCCACGTGATGGTAGCGCAGCGCGTCAACAACGTCGTTGTCGTATTACAGGTCGTCCACATGCGGTTTACCGCAAGTTCGGTCTTTGTCGTAACAAGCTCCGCGAAGCAGCAATGCGCGGTGATGTCCCTGGCTTAGTTAAAGCTAGTTGGTAAGTTGGTTCTGAGGAGCAATTAACAATGAGCATGCAAGATCCATTAGCTGATATGCTGACTCGCATTCGAAACGCGCAAATGGTTGGTAAAACTAGCGTTTCAATGCCTTCATCTAAGCTGAAAGCAAACGTAGCTAACGTTCTTAAGGACGAAGGTTACATTATTGATTTTAACGTATCGCAAGAAAGCAAAGCTGAGCTCACTATCGAATTAAAATACTTCGAAGGTAAGCCTGTTATTGCTGAAATCGATCGCGTTAGCCGCCCTGGTTTACGCTCTTACGCGGGTAAAGGCAAATTGCCTTCTGTTCGTGGTGGTTTGGGTGTAGCGATTGTTACAACCAGTCAGGGTGTTATGACCGACCGTGCAGCACGTGCTGCAGGTATCGGCGGTGAAGTTCTCTGCACCGTATTCTAAGGGCCGAGATTTAACGGGAATATAGTTATGTCACGTGTTGCAAAAAGCCCAGTTAGCTTGCCAAGCGGTGTTGATGTGACCCTTAACGGTCAAAGCATTAGCGTCAAGGGTAGCAAGGGCACGCTTGAACTAAACGTTCATAATAGTGTTGAAGTTAAGCAAGAAGATGCTGGTTTGACCTTCGCTGCTCGTAATAAGAGCAAAGAAGCGATCGCACTTTCTGGTACAACTCGCGCTTTAGTTAACAATATGGTTACTGGCGTTAGCGCCGGTTTCGAGAAAAAACTCCAGTTGGTTGGTGTAGGTTATCGTGCGAAAGCAACGGGTAGCACTTTAAATCTAACCTTGGGCTTTTCTCACCCAGTTGATTACGAATTGCCAGAAGGCGTTAAAGCCGAAACTCCCTCTCAGACTGATATTGTGCTGAAGAGTGCAGACAAGCAATTGCTTGGTCAGGTTGCTGCAGAGATTCGTGCTTTCCGTGCACCAGAGCCTTATAAAGGTAAAGGTGTTCGTTATGCCGACGAGCATATTCGTCGTAAAGAAGCTAAGAAGAAGTAGGGCATAGGTCATGAGCGATAAAAAAGAAGCACGTCTACGTCGCGCTCGCCGTGCTCGTAGCAAAATCAGTCAACTCGGTGTTACGCGTTTGAGCATTCACCGTACACCCCGCCATATTTACGCACAAGTAATTGCACCTGAAGGTGACCGTGTTGTAGCGTCTGCATCAACTGTTGAGAAAGGTTTTTCTCTTGATAAAACAGGTAATGCTGAAGCTGCAAAAGTTGTTGGTCAATTGGTTGCTGAGCGCGCAAAAGCTGCTGGTGTTAGCAGTGTAGCTTTTGACCGTAGCGGTTTCCGCTTCCACGGTCGCGTTAAAGCGCTTGCTGATGCTGCGCGTGAAGCTGGACTTGAGTTTTAAAGGTTAAACTATGTCGACTAACGATAAGAAAGATAGCAACGCCAACGCTGAAGGTATGCAAGAGAAACTGGTTCAAGTGAACCGTGTTTCGAAAACCGTTAAAGGTGGTCGTATCTTCCAATTTACTGCTTTAACAGTAGTAGGTGATGGTAACGGTAAAGTGGGCTATGGTCGTGGTAAAGCACGTGAGGTTCCAACTGCTATTCAAAAAGCAATGGAAGCCGCGCGTCGTAATATGATTAGTGTTGAGCTTGATGGCGATACTATTCAATACCCAACCAAAGGCATCCACAGCTCTTCAAATGTTTACATGCAGCCTGCTTCGGCAGGTACCGGTGTAATTGCTGGTGGTGCGATGCGTGCCGTACTAGAAATTGCTGGTGTGCAAAACGTTTTGGCTAAGTGCTACGGCTCTACCAATCCTGTAAACGTCGTGCGTGCTACCTTTGAAGCATTGCGTGCTATGGCTTCTCCTGAAGCAGTTGCTGCAAAGCGCGGCAAGACTGTTGAAGAGATTTTGAATTAATGGCATGCCCTTCGGGGCATCCATATTGATACGAGTATCTAGCTATGTCTAAGAATACGATCAAAGTCACTCAAGTAAAGAGTACTGCAGGTCGATTGAAGGCTCATAAGGCGTGTATCGCCGGTTTGGGACTTCGTCGCATAGGCCATACCGTAGAAGTTGAAGACACTCCTTCTGTTCGCGGTATGATCAATAAAGCTAATTACCTTTTGAAGGTTGAGGGTTAATCCGATGCGTTTGAACGAATTATCTCCAGGCCCCGGTCGCTCTCAAAGTGCTAAGCGTGTAGGTCGAGGAATCGGCTCTGGTTTAGGTAAGACCTGTGGCCGTGGCCATAAAGGTCAAAAGTCTCGCTCTGGTGGCCGTGTTCGTCCTGGCTTCGAGGGTGGTCAAATGCCTTTACAGAAGCGTTTGCCAAAGTTTGGTTTTACCAGTCGTGTTAGCTTGGTTTCTGCCGAGATCCGTCTGGGCGAACTTAACAAGGTTGATGCTGATGTCATTGATCTTGATGCATTAAAGCAAGCTGACTTGGTTAAAATCAGTGCTAAGCGTGCTAAAGTGTTTTTGTCAGGTGAAATCACTAAGCCGGTTTCTCTTAAGGGATTGGCAGTGACTAAAGGTGCTAAAGCGGCTATTGAAGCGGCTGGTGGCAAGGTAGAAGACTAAACGAGGTTCCTATGGCAACGCCGGGAAATTTAGCGTTAGGTGGTTCTAAAGGCACAGGTGAGCTTCGCGCTCGCCTGTGGTTTTTGTTTTTGGCAATTGTGATTTATCGTGTTGGTACACATATTCCTGTACCCGGTATAGACCCACAGCAGGTTGCCAATTTATTTAATCAAAACCAAGGTACGATCTTAGGCATGGTCAACATGTTCTCGGGTGGTGCTCTGGAGCGCATGAGTATCTTAGCGCTTGGAATCATGCCGTATATTTCGGCCTCGATTATCATGCAAATGATGACGGCGGTGACGCCATCATTAGAAGCATTGAAAAAAGAGGGTGATGCCGGTCGCCGTAAAATCAGTCAGTACACGCGTTATCTCACGCTGGGTCTTGCTTTTATCCAAGCCTTTATCATGGTTGCCGGTATGGCAGGCCAAGGTATGGCGTATGTTGGGTTGAATACTTTGAGCTTTTACCTTGTTGCTGTGAGTTCGTTAGTCACTGGCGCCATGTTTATGATGTGGTTAGGTGAGCAAGTCACAGAGCGTGGTATCGGTAACGGTATTTCAATGCTGATTTTTGCAGGTATTGTCGCAGGTTTGCCCAGTGCAATTGGTCAAGCAATTGAAAGCGCCCGTCAGGGTGATCTTCACTTCTTGCTGCTGCTTGCGATTGGTTTCTTTGCTGCAGGTATTGTTTGGTTTGTTGTTTTCATGGAGCGCGCCCAGCGTCGCATCACGATCAACTATGCTAAGCGTCAAACAGGACGTAACGGCGGATATAACCAACAGACTAGCCATTTGCCTTTGAAAATTAACATGGCAGGTGTGATCCCTGTTATCTTTGCGAGTAGTTTATTGTTATTCCCTGCCTCTATTGCGCAGTGGTTTGGACAATCTCAAGAAGGTCGCAGTGGTGAAATATTGCAAGAAATTGCATTGGCTATTGGTCCTGGTCAGCCATTGAACTTTGTTATCTTCGGGGCACTCATCATTCTGTTCTGTTTTGTTTATACTGCAATGATGTATAATCCGAAGGAAGTGGCCGACAACCTTAAAAAAGGTGGTGCTTACATTCCGGGTATTCGCCCAGGTGAGCAATCAGCCAAATATATTGATTCAGTACTCACACGCTTAACCATGGTTGGCGCGGTTTATATTGCAGGTGTTGCTTTATTGCCCCAGTTCTTGGTTGTATCAGCTGATATCCCCTTCTATTTGGGCGGTACTTCTCTTCTGATCGTCGTTGTAGTGGTGATGGACTTTATGTCTCAAGTTCAATCTCACTTGATGAGTCATCAGTATGATTCTGTATTGAAAAAAGCAAATTTGAAAAACTACGGTCGCTAAGTTTTTAGCGGCTTTTTGTTGAGGTTATATCGATGAAAGTTCGTGCATCTGTTAAAAAGATCTGCCGCAACTGTAAAGTTGTTCGCCGTCAAGGTGTTTTGCGTGTGATCTGTAGTGCTGAGCCGCGTCATAAGCAGCGTCAGGGCTAAGAAAGAATTTAAGCGATTTATCGTTTATTTATAGCAGAGCATATTATGGCTCTGTTTTACTGGGGGTACTAACTGTCGTTAATTGTCTTCTAAAGCCAGTTAACTATTGAATTCCAGCAGCATTATCGTTAATATCGCGCACCCATTTTTATGCCTCAAAGATTTATCTTTGGGGCATGATTTGTTTTCTGTGCGCAGTTTTACGTATAAGGCGTTGCTGTTAGTACCGCAACATAATGAAATATCGGAGTAACTCAATGGCTCGTATTGCTGGTGTCAACATACCAGATAACAAACATGCCGTGATCTCTTTGACTTACGTCTACGGCGTAGGTGCAACTTCAGCCAAAAAGGTTTGTGCTGATGCAGGTATCGAAGAGACTGCAAAAATAGGCGACTTAACTGAAGATCAGCTCGATTTATTACGTGCTGAGGTAGGTAAGTTAACTGTAGAAGGTGATCTTCGTCGTGAAGTATCTATGAGCATCAAACGTTTGATGGACTTAGGTTGTTTTCGCGGCATGCGTCACCGTCGTAACTTGCCCGTTCGCGGTCAGCGTAGCAAAACCAATGCGCGCACTCGTAAAGGCCCTCGTAAGCCTATTAAGAAGTAATCGCCAGTTAAGTTGAGGATCCATTGCTATGGCCAAGCCAGGTAATAAAAGCACTCAGCGCAAAAAAGTCAAAAAGACAGTTGTCGATGGCATTGCGCACATACACGCATCGTTTAATAACACGATCGTAACCATTACTGATCGCCAAGGTAACGCTCTTTCATGGGCAACCGCCGGTGGTTCAGGCTTTCGTGGTTCACGTAAAAGTACTCCGTTCGCTGCGCAGGTTGCTGCAGAGCGTGCGGGTCAAGCTGCGTTGGATTACGGTTTGAAAAATCTTGACGTTGAAGTGAAAGGCCCAGGGCCTGGACGCGAATCTGCTGTCCGTGCTCTTAACAATGTTGGTTACAAAATAACTAACATTACCGATGTGACACCCATTCCGCATAATGGATGTCGCCCGCCTAAAAAACGTCGCGTATAAGGAGTTAATCATATATGGCTCGTTATGTAGGACCTACCTGTAAACTCGCGCGTCGTGAAGGCACTGACCTGTTCCTTAAAAGCGGAGCGCGCCCATTAGAATCAAAATGTAAAGCTGAAACGGTACCTGGCCAGCACGGTCAGCGTCGTGGTCGTTTATCTGACTACGGTGTTCAGTTGCGCGAAAAGCAAAAAGTTCGTCGTACTTACGGTGTACTTGAAAAGCAATTCCGTGGCTATTACAAAGAAGCTGCTCGACGTAAAGGTGCTACAGGTGAAAACTTGTTGCAAATCCTTGAGTGTCGTTTAGATAACGTTGTATACCGCATGGGTTTTGGTGCAACACGCGCTGAATCTCGCCAGCTGGTTTCTCACAAATCAATTACCGTAAATGGTGTTGTTGTTAACATTGCTTCTTTCCAAGTGAAATTGGGTGATGTTGTTGCAATCCGTGAGAAATCTAAAAATCAATTGCGTATCCAAAACGCGCTTAACATTGCTGCTCAACGTACAGACGTTGATTGGGTTGATGTGAACACCGATAAGAAAGAAGGTGTATTTAAGCGTGTGCCTGATCGCAGTGATTTATCTGCAGATATCAACGAAAACCTCATTGTCGAGCTTTACTCTAAGTAAGGCTTCAATAACCGCTAATAGGTGAAACTATGCAGACAGCTGTGAATGAATTTTTGACCCCACGTCATATTGACGTCACGGAGGTTACTCCTACTCGTGCAAAAGTTGTACTTGAGCCGTTGGAGCGAGGTTTTGGTCATACTCTAGGCAACGCATTGCGTCGTATCTTGCTGTCTTCTATGCCCGGTTGCGCGATTACTGAAGTTGAAATTGATGGTGTTCAGCATGAATACAGCGCTATTGAGGGTGTGCAAGAAGACGTTATTGAGATTCTTTTAAATCTTAAAAATGTCGCACTTGTTTTAGAAGGCAAAGATACCGTATCTCTTAGCCTTTCTAAGACAGGCCCTGGTGCTGTAACAGCAGGTGATATCCAAGTTGATCAAAGTGTTGAGATTAAAAACCCTGAGTTAGTGATTGCTAATATCACGGGTGATGTCAGCTTAAACATGCAGCTCACTGTTGCGCGTGGACGCGGTTATCAGCCATCTGATGCACGTGTAGTTGATGAAGAAGAAAACCGTACTATCGGTCGTCTTCAGCTTGATGCTTCATACAGTCCTGTTCGCCGCTTGGCATACTCTGTTGAGAGTGCACGTGTTGAGCAGCGTACGGATCTCGATAAGCTTGTCTTAGACTTAGAGACTAACGGTACACTCGACCCTGAAGAAGCGATTCGTCGTGCTGCGACAATTCTTCAACAGCAGTTGGCTGTATTTGTTGATCTTGAAGGTGAGAAAGAAGCTGAGCCAGAGAAGAAAGAAGATCAAATTGATCCTGTTCTTCTTCGTCCAGTGGATGATCTTGAGCTCACAGTACGTTCTGCGAACTGTTTGAAAGCCGAGAATATCTACTACATTGGCGACTTGATTCAACGCACAGAAGTTGAGCTGTTAAAGACACCAAACTTGGGTAAAAAGTCTCTTACCGAGATTAAAGATGTTTTAGCCTCTCGTGGGTTATCTCTCGGTATGCGTTTAGAGAACTGGCCACCTGCCAGCTTGCGCACAGGCGACTAATTAATTTGAGGGCTCTCTAGCCAGAAGGTGAAAGAGCCCCACTAACGTTTGCTGAGAAGCAAAAAGAAGGGTTTAAGTTATGCGTCATCGTTTAAGTGGCCGAAAATTAAATCGGAACAGCTCGCACCGTAAGGCGATGTTCAAAAACATGATAGCGTCATTGGTTGAGCATGAAGCTATTAAAACAACTTTACCAAAAGCCAAAGAGCTTCGCCGTTTTGCTGAGCCTTTGATCACTTTAGGTAAGGTCGATTCTGTTGCGAATCGTCGTTTAGCATTTGACCGTCTGCGCAACAAAGCGGCAGTTGGTAAATTGTTTAATGAACTCGGCCCTCGCTACGAGTCTCGTCCTGGTGGTTATATCCGCATTTTGAAATGTGGTTACCGTACCGGTGATAAAGCGCCAATGGCGTTTGTTGAGCTGGTTGATCGCCCTGTTGTAGGCGAAGTGGTTGAAGAAGCAGAAGCTGAATAAGTAACTGTTTTTACATTTAAAAAAACCGAGCTTTGCTCGGTTTTTTTTTGCCTGCTATTTCACTGACGAGATTTGTGTAAGAGCTAGCATTATAAAGAGAAGTAAAGAGAGATTATGAAGGCCGAGAGAAAGGACTTGGATAAGGCTTAGGAGGGTTCAGGGTGTTCAAAAGGTAAATTCGCTGTCATTGTCTATTTTGTGAGTGGCGTAAACGGCTTAAAGGACTTACCATTAAAACCTTAATAATTCTCTTTTTGGGTCTTGTTTTATATGGAAACCCTCGATCAGTTGATGTATTGGCGTGGTATTGCTCCTAATTACTTTAATTATAAAGGTGAGCATGTTGATGTATCGCTTTCTAATAGAACGCTATTGCTTGAGGCAATGGGCTTTGATCTAAATGATCATGATGCAATAAACCGCAGTGTTCATGCCCTAGAAGTTGAGCCTTGGACGCAATGGGTGGGGGCTTTGCAAGTCACGCCTGAGGGGGATCAAAGTTATTTTGAAGTCAATATTCACCCAGACGAGCTAAATTCAACCTTAGAATACGAGATCCTGCTCGAAAACGGCTGCCCTTTAAGTGCTTCTTCAAACAACTCTTTAAGCAACCCTCGCCTAGATGATCAAGGAGGGGGTTCTATAGCGAATTCGCTAAAAGGGTGTTTTACGCCAGCACTTTCGCCTGAGACCGGTGATTATGTTGCGGATGGTATTCGATATAGCCGTCGCCGTGTACTCTGCGGATCGCTTCCAATGGGTTATCATAAATTAGCCGTTTCCCATGCTGATACACGGTTAGAGTGCTGCCTAGTGGCCGTGCCTATCCAGGGGTACGTTCCAACTAGTCTTGAGCAAGGGGAAAAAGTCTGGGGCTTTATTGTTCAGCTTTACACCCTTAGAACGCAGAGCAATTGGGGCATTGGGGATCTTGATGATTTAAAGCAACTCATTCGTCATGCGGCATCATTAGGGGTAGGAGTCATTGGTCTTAATCCATTACATGTGCTGTGTACGCCTAACGAGTATCATTGCAGCCCTTATAGCCCGTCCGATCGCCGCTTCATCGAGCCATTATATATTGCCATCGAACATGTGCTTGAATATGCACTAACGGATAAGGCTGATTCGAACGTATTGGATGCGCTTAAACAAGCCGACAAAGTAGATTATCAGGGTGTTTGGAAGGCGAAGTTTAAAAGCTTCCGAGCCATGTTTAAAGTATTTGAGCAGTCCGACTTGGCAACCGTCGAAGCGCGGCGGCAAAAATTCCAACGCTACAAAAAAGTGGCTGGCCAGGCTTTGCAGGACTACTGCTATTATCAGGCGATGCGTAATGCTGGTTTGAACTATGAAGGTTGTCCTAAAGACTCGGTTTTAACACCGGAACAAAAACAGGATGTTGAATTTTATGCCTATTTGCAGTGGATCGCACAAGACCAATTAGCGAGTTGTCAGAAACTTGCAGAAAAGCTAGGCATGACAATCGGCCTGATGCGTGACTTAGCGGTTGGTGCCGATGGTAGTGGTTCAGAGGTGAGTACTAATTCGACCATCTTTTGCAAGCAAGCTTCTGTTGGCGCGCCGCCTGACCCGCTAGCAGAAAAAGGGCAGAATTGGGGCTTACCGCCGATGGACCCTGCTAATTTGCAGCAAACTGATTTTGCTCATTTTGTCTCGCTATTGCGCTCAAATATGCAAGATTGTGGCGCTTTACGCATTGATCATGCAATGAGCCTGATGCGTTTGTGGTGGTGCCCGCCTGGGCAAACTGCTGATTTTGGTGCATATATTTATTATCCATTTGAAACGATGTTAGGGCTGCTGAAATTAGAAAGCCAGCGCAATAATTGTATGATTATTGGTGAGGATATGGGTGTTGTCCCGGATGCGTTCCGCGATGCGATTATTGATGCATCGGTATTTACCAATAAGCTCTTTTATTTTGAGCGAGAGCATGACAATCGCTTTAAATTGCCAGAGCATTACATGCCCAAGGCGTTGGCAATGTTAACGAATCATGACGTGCCGACGCTTGCTAGTTGGTGGTCAACCAGTGATCTGACGCTTAGGCAAGAGTTGAATTTACTGGATGAGGCAACGCCGTTTGAGCAGACTTTAGAAGAGCGTCGCCAGGATAAGCATCGATTGCTGGATTGGCTCCAAGCCTGCGGCGAATCACTTGAAAGTGATAAAGATACACTGGTCAATAGTCCTCTTACTGAGGGCTTGCTTGCTAAAATTATGTGTGCGGGCGCTAAGATTAACTCACAGGTTTTCGCGATACAGCTTGATGATTTGGCTTTGATCGATTTGCCTGTGAACGTACCAGGTACGAGCTCTGAATATGATAACTGGCAGCGAAAGCTTACAGTTGATTTAGATACATTATTTTCAAACTCGGCGATAACACGCATCTTGTCATCTATTCATGACATGCGCGCTAAGTAATACAGCACTGATAAATAAAAAAAGAATACAGTTTTGGGGGATGTGTGAACAGAACAGCGGCGTTGATATCGAAAGGTGAGTTGGACTCAATTGTTAATGTTGATCATGGCAATATTTTTGCGGTGCTGGGCCCGCATAAAATGCACAATGGCTCTTATGTTGTTAGGGCTTACCGACCAGAAGCCACGGCTATACGAGTAATTGATCGTAATACCCATCAAGCGTTAGGTACGCTTAATCTTATTCATGAGACGGGTTTGTTCGAAGGAGAAGTTTCACTCTCTGCCAGAGATAGCTATCAGCTATGCATCACCTACGATGGTGAAGAGCATATTATTGAGGACCCTTACCGTTTTACGACTGCATTGAACCCCACGGATGTGTACTTATTTGGTGAGGGCACCCATGAGAAGTTGTACAAATGGTTAGGTGCACATGTTGTTGAAATCGAGGGTGTTGCCGGAACATTATTTACCGTTTGGGCGCCCAATGCTAAGCGTGTTTCTGTCGTAGGTGACTTCAACTATTGGGATGGTCGCTTACACTCTATGCGTAAGCACCTTGCGGGTGGTTTATGGGAAATTTTCATTCCTGGTGTTGGGCACGATGCGCTATATAAGTATGAAATTCTGAGTGCCGAGCACGGCATACTTCCTCTTAAAGCCGACCCGATGGGGTTTGCAGCGCAGCTCCCACCCGAAACCGCTTCACGTGTTGTAGCACAATCTGATTTTGAGTGGAGCGACGCGCAATGGGCTGAACGTAAAGTTGAGCAGGGTTACCGTGATCAACCGGTCAGTGTCTATGAGGTTCACTTAGGGTCATGGAAGCGTCAGGGTGAAAACTACCTTTCATATGATGAATTAGCGGATCAGTTGATTCCTTATGTTAAGCGAATGGGGTTTACGCACATACAGCTCATGCCCATTAGTGAGTTTCCGTTTGATGGTTCGTGGGGTTATCAGCCGGTTGGTTTATACGCGCCGACGAGCCGCTTCGGGACGCCAGATCAATTTAAAGCGTTTGTGAACCGTTGCCACCAAAATAGTATTGGTGTGTTAGTTGATTGGGTGCCTGGTCACTTTCCATCTGATGGCCACGGCCTAGCCTTTTTTGATGGCTCGCCTCTTTATGAACATGCTGACCCGCGTCAAGGCTTTCATCCAGATTGGAATACCTATATCTATAATTATGGCCGCTGTGAAGTGGCCAACTTCTTATTCAGTAATGCCTTATTTTGGTTTGATGAATTTCATATTGATGGTTTACGTGTGGATGCGGTGGCATCAATGCTATACCTCGATTACAGCCGCGAAGACGGGGAGTGGATTCCCAATGAG
Organism: uncultured Pseudomonadales bacterium; assembly: GCA_938048505.1. Classification (GTDB taxonomy): domain Bacteria; phylum Pseudomonadota; class Gammaproteobacteria; order Pseudomonadales; family Cellvibrionaceae; genus Marinagarivorans. The sequence continues at coordinate 4,596 of CALIUX010000053.1, read as the reverse complement.
CATGGTGGGCGAGAGAATCTTGCTGCAATTGATCTACTAAAACGCGTTAATCAAAAAGTTTATGAGCATTACCCCAATGCCATGATGGTTGCCGAAGAATCAACCGCGTGGCCTGGCGTATCTCACCCCGTTTATGCGGGTGGTTTGGGCTTTGGTTATAAGTGGAATATGGGGTGGATGAACGATAGTTTGCGTTACATGAGTAACGAACCTGTTCATCGAAAATATCATCATCATGATATGACGTTCAGCTTACTTTATGCTTTTAATGAGAATTTTGTCCTGCCATTAAGTCATGATGAAGTCGTGCATGGCAAAGGCTCAATGCTTGACAAAATGCCCGGTGATGCTTGGCAAAAATTTGCCAATTTGCGTGCTTTTTACGGCTTTATGTGGGCGCATCCTGGTAAAAAATTACTCTTTATGGGCTGCGAATTTGCACAGGGTAAAGAGTGGGATTGTAATCGCTCGTTGGATTGGCATTTACTTGATGATAATCATTGGCACAGTGGCGTGCAAAAATTGGTTGAAGACCTTAATAAGCTTTATCTTTCTAAGCCCACTTTGCATTTTGACGATTGTGAAGCCCGTGGGTTTGAATGGCTTGATGCCGATGATCACAACGCTTCTATTTTTGCATTCGCTCGCAAGGCACACGGTAAAGTAATGCTGGTTGTAACGAACATGACACCTGTTCTACGTGAAGATTACCGTTTGGGTGTACCGCATTCAGGTTTTTATCAGGAGTGTATTAATACTGATGCACATGTGTATGGTGGGAGCGATAAAGGCAATGCTGGTGGCGTTATTTCTGAGCCAATTGCATCGCATGGTCGTGAGCAATCTGTACTGTTAACGGTTCCGCCGTTGGCAACGCTCTTCCTTGAATGGCAGCCGTAATAGTGTTTACTTCAGAAAGATATGAGATAGAAATACCCATAATAAATAGATATGTAGCAGCGCTTGGTCCAAGAGGGCTTTCGGTGATACCTACGCTGAGCCAATATGCTCTATTTCAATATTGTTATACCAGAGGTACCGCACGTGACTCATTCTAATTCGCCGGCAAACAGCGCCGACGGCTCAAAAGCGTATGGGGTTGAGCTTGGTAAGCCTTACCCGCTTGGTGCAAGCGTTACAACGTCTGGCGTTAACTTTGCGCTTTTTTCGGCCAATGCAATACGCGTTGAGCTGTGTATATTTTCAGGCGACGGCAAAGAGCAAATTGCTGTGTTACCTATGCCCGAAAAGACAAACGGTGTGTGGCATATACATTTACAAGGGGCGAGTGCAGGTGTGGTGTATGGCTACAGAGTTCACGGCCACTATGAGCCTGAAAAGGGCTTTCGGTTTAATGCTAATAAACTATTGGTAGACCCTTATGCTAAGTCGCTGGTGGGAGAATTTATCTGGGATGATGCTCACTATGCTTACGCTATAGGTGATGATAATCAAGACTTGAGTTTCTCTGAACAAGATAATGCTGCCTTTATGCCAAAGGCAAAAGTTGTCGCACCCTCTAAACCTCCCAAGGCTTTGGCAAGCCCTATTGCTTGGGAAGATACGATTATTTATGAAACGCATGTAAAGGGCTTTACTCAATTACAGCGCCGTTTACCTGAGCATTTACGTGGTCGTTATCTAGGCTTTTCTCACCCTGATGTAATTAGTTATTTAAAAGATTTAGGTATTACGTCATTAGAACTATTACCTGTTCATGGTTTTATTCATGATCAATTTGTTGTTGATAAAGATCTCAAAAATTATTGGGGTTACAACAGCTTAAACTTTTTTGCTCCCCATGCTGGTTATGCCGCATCTGATGCGGTTGCAGAGTTTAAGCAAATGGTTAGTACACTGCATGAAGCGGGCATCGAAGTGCTGCTAGATGTGGTTTATAACCATACGGGTGAAGGGAATCAATTAGGACCTTCTTATTCATTTCGCGGTATTGATAACGCCAGTTATTACGGCCTTGAGAAAAATAAGCGTTTTTATATAAACGATACAGGCTGTGGCAACACTCTGAATATTAATCACCCTCGTGTACTGCAGATGGTAATGGATAGTCTGCGTTATTGGGTCACTGAAATGGGAGTCGATGGCTTTCGTTTTGACCTGTCGAGCGTGCTAGGTCGAGAGCCGCATGGTTTTGATTTACGCAGTGGTTTCTTTGATGCTGTGCAGCAAGACCCTATTTTAGCTGGCGTAAAACTCATTGCTGAGCCGTGGGATTTGGGGCCGGGTGGTTACCAGTTGGGCCATTACCCTTCAGGGTGGAGTGAGTGGAACGATAAATACCGTGATGTTGTCCGACAGTTTTGGCGAGGTGACAGCAGTATGTTGCCCGAATTTGCACGACGCATTCATGGTTCAAGCGATGTTTTTGAGCATGCTGAACGTAAGCCTTCTGCCAGTATTAATTTTGTGGCAAGCCATGATGGTTTTACTGTTGCCGATGTGGTGAGTTATAACCAGCGCCATAACCTTGCTAATAAAGAAGATAATAATGACGGCCACAAAAGTAACCATAGCTACAATCATGGCGTAGAAGGTGAAACGGTAGATGAGAACATTCTTAAGCTTAGGCGACGTCAGCAGCGCAATTTTTTAGCGACTGCTTTATTAAGCCAGGGAACACCCATGTTATTAGGTGGTGATGAGCTGGGCCGTAGTCAAAAGGGTAACAATAATGCCTATTGCCAAGATAACGAAATCAGCTGGTTTAACTGGGCTGATTTTAAAATGGATGCTTGGACACTTAAGAATTTTACGCGAAACGTGATCTCATTGCGTAAGTCGATTGCATTATTGCGCAGCTCACATTACATCCATAACCCGGGTGAAGATGTGGAACAAAAAGTGAATATTGTTTGGTTAAATTGTCGCGGTGAATCCATGACAGAAAATGATTGGCATGATGCACATAACCATTGCTTGGGGTGGATGTTAGAGTCGACTGAAACAGAGCATGAATGTGTATTGACACTTTTTAATGCCAGCCAGCAAGCACAAGAGTTTATTTTACCCAATGAATGGCAGTGGTCATTAAAGCTGGATACCGCGTTTGATAATGGCATATCGTCTAATAGCGATAATAATTTACAGCGTAATACCGCTTTATCACTAATGAATAAAAGTATGATGGTTCTCACTGGCGTTAGTATCTAAACACTCAGTGATTTTTCGGTACAAATCAATCATAGCATTACAACAATAGACGGCTAGACCGCATAAATTTGACTGATTTTGGAGTAAACATGGAGCACCCTAATCCCCGGTATGTTAGCCGGTTAACAAAAGATACACTCGCCCTTGTTCTCGCTGGAGGTAGGGGGAGCCGTCTATATGAGTTGACGGATTGGAGAGCTAAGCCTGCGCTACATTTTGGTGGTAAATTCCGTATTATTGATTTTCCTTTATCCAACTGTGTAAATTCTGGTATCCGAAAAATTGGTGTGCTAACGCAATATAAAGCGCATTCTTTAATTCGTCATTTGCAAGTTGGCTGGAGCCACTTTAAGCGTGAACTGGGCGAGTATGTGGATGTATTGCCGGCTTCACAGCGCAATTCGCCAAATTGGTATCAGGGGACGGCAGATGCGCTGTATCAAAATACGGATATTATTCGTGCATCAGGTTGTAAATATGTCATGGTCTTATCGGGTGATCATATTTATCAGATGGATTATGGAAATATGCTTGCTTATCATGTGCAGAATGGCGCGCAACTGACAGTATCGTGCATCGAAGTGCCTAACGAAGAAGCCGCTGGCGCTTTTGGTGTGATGTCGGTTGACGGTAAAGATCGTGTTTTGGGTTTTGAAGAAAAGCCTGCTGTACCCACGCCTATTCCTGAAGACCCTAATCAGTGTCTTGCCTCTATGGGCAATTATATTTTTGATACGGAGTTTTTGCTCGAGCTTTTAGAGAAGGATTCTGTTGCCGAAAATTCCGAGCACGATTTTGGTAAAGATATTATTCCTTCTATTATCGATACGGCAGATGTTTTTGCTTATCGTTTTCGGGATGGTGATGGCCAGCGCGCTTACTGGCGTGACGTAGGTACGTTAGACGCTTTTTGGGCGGCAAATATGGAGCTGGTTTCACCAACGCCTTCGTTAAATCTTTATGATCATCACTGGCCAATTTGGACATATCAAACACAATTGCCACCAGCAAAGTTTGTTTTTGATGATGAAGACCGTAGAGGGCATGCTGTAGATTCTATGGTGAGCGGCGGTTGTATTGTTTCGGGTGGGCGGTTGCGCAAATCGTTAATTTTTTCTGATGTACATGTGCACTCTTATACCGAAATTGAAGAGTCAGTTATTTTGCCTGAGGTGGAAATTCATCGCGGCGCTAAAATAAAAAAAGCCATTATTGATCGTCAATGTGTTATTCCCGAGGGAATGAGAATTGGCTATGATCACGAGGAAGATAAAGCAAACGGCTTTAGGGTGACCCAAAAAGGCGTTGTTTTAGTGACCCCTGAAATGTTAGGTCAGCGTGGCGGCGCTCGTCCTGCAAGATAGTATTACACAGCACATATAGTCAGTAGACCATTCATTCTATGTTGAGTGTTTGGTCAATTGG
>CALIUX010000052.1 GCA_938048505.1 uncultured Pseudomonadales bacterium | reverse complement strand
GTCTTCAAATCATCCTTAATCTCAGGCTGACCCCAAATTTGGGCAGGGTTGGCAACAGCGGTATTACCGGCATCAATGAGTGCTTGTGCGTCTCCCCTTTGAATGCTTCGATCTGTATCATCACTATTACCATATTCGATGCTTGCATTTAAAAAGCCGTCATAAGGTAAAGCTACGCCAATATTACCAGCCAATGTATATAAAGTGCCGTCACCCTCATAAAACTGCCCTGTCTTAAATTCAAAAGAGCCTCCTTCATCGGCATCTTTCAATAGGAAGTTCATAACACCAGCAATGGCATCCGTTCCATATTGTGCGGCGGCACCGTCCCTTAAAACTTCTAATTGCTTAAGAGCGATTGCGGGAATCGGCGAAATATCTGGACCTTGCGCACCATCTGCAACACCGTTTCCTAACCAGTAAATAACTGCTGCACGATGTCGGCGTTTGCCGTTAACAAGCACAAGAGTATGGTCAGGTGCTAAGCCACGTAAATTTGCCGGGCGCACAATAGTGGCCGCATCAGAAATTGGTTGTGTGTTGACGTTATACGAAGGGACAACGTTGCGAATAACATTGCTTAAATCCGTATCGCCTTGATTAGCCAGTGTATCAGAGGAGATGACATCGATAGGGGCTACGGAGTCAAAGACTGATCGAGGTGCACCTCGAGAGCCGGTCACAATAACTTCTTCTACTATTTGCTGCTCTGCAGCCACACTGTAAGGTGCAGACAGCGTACTGGCAACAAAGAGCGCTATGCTTGATTTTTTCGATTTGAAACTATGTTTTTTCATGAGGGCGAATCCAACGTCTTGAAAATGAAAGGCCGTATCTATTAATTCACAGTGTGAATGCATGGCAGCCATACATTTTTGATGCCACAAATAAAAAACTTAAAGAATCACTCATTTCATTTAACGAAAAAGAAAAAACCTCAAATAAATATCAAGTATTTTTAAAAAATGTGACAAAAATATATTTTTTAAAAAGATGCGCACATTCAGAATATCGACAACATAACAATATAATTAATACAGTCATAGCTAGAGTGTAAAAATAGTGCAATCTTTTTTGAAAAGGTCTTTTTTGTTGCATGTAAAACGATACTCATTAGCAAAAAACTATATGATTCGTAACTTACACCATCATGAAAAGTGTCGAAAAAGCTATTTCACACTAACAATAACAATCTCAAAAAATTAACCCGCATAGTTAGCAGCTACTACTAGTATGAATATCAAATAAAAAATCATGGCACATTTTTCGCCTTATACTATGTTAGTTTGAAACATAGAAAGCGGTATAAAAGTCAGTCTATCGATAATATTAGTGAGTCTGTTCATTCAACACCGTCATCACTATCAGAAATAAAGTAAACATAGGTATTAATTTTAATACTTTAGACTTATACGAAAAAAATCATTCCAAACTATCTCTTGACGATATAAATAATTTACAAAGAGGATTGCAACCACTCAAATCTTTCTGCCTTACGCATAATTTCATTAAATCCAAAAGGCCATTCCAGCCTTTCAATGCAACCACAGATAATACCGGAGATGCTAGTGAGCGACCGCCAACCCATTACTTCTAATTCTCTAAGCCCAGCAAGTTTATTGGATGCACTATTACCACTTGCAAGCTTAATCATACTATTAAGCTTGTCTGTTTACATTTTTGGCGAAGACTCATCGTATGGGCCGAACCAAATCGCATTACTCATATGTGCTGGTATTGCTGCAATCATTGGTATGAAAAATGGATTAACTTATGAGCAAATTGAAAAAGGAATGTTTCACGGAGTCAATCTTGCTCTAAGCGCAATTTTCATTTTGTTTGCTGTTGGCGCATTAATCGGCACGTGGATTTTAGCAGGTACAGTACCGTCAATGATTTATTATGGAATCCAGATACTATCACCTGATTGGTTTTATGCGGCCTGCTGTTTAATTTGTGCAATTGTTGGGTTAAGCATAGGGTCAAGCTGGACAACAGCTGGAACATTAGGCATTGCACTCATAGGCATTGCCTCAGCACTTGATTTATCACTTTACATATCGGCTGGAGCCATCATATCTGGTGCTTACTTTGGCGATAAAATGTCACCTTTGTCAGATACAACAAACCTTGCAGCAGCGGTCGTATCACAGGATATTTTTAAACATATCCGTCATATGGTATGGACTACTGCCCCAGCCTTCATTATGGCAATAATTTTGTTTTCTATTTTAGGCCTAGCTGAAACAACTAGTGAAGTATCAAATTCTGATATCGAAGCATTACTCACCGCACTTAAAAGCGAATTCACTCTTTCATGGGTGACATTGTTACCGCTCTTTCTTTTATTATTTATGGCTTGGCGAAAAATTCCTGCTTACCCTGCATTATTGTTAGGCGCAGCGACAGGGGGAGTCATCGCTTTTTTTTATCAACCTCAAGCAATCAACAACCTCTCCGAGGGCTCTGGTTGGGCAAATCAGTTAAAAGGTATTTGGATAAGTATGTTTGATGGGTATAGTTCGCCATCGGATAATGAAAGCATTGCAGACTTGTTATCAAAAGGCGGGATGAGCAGCATGCTAAATACGGTATGGCTTATTATGTCAGCAGTGGCTTTTGGCGGTATTATGGAGCGAGCAGGCTTTTTGAAGAGGCTTGTAACTTCAGCTATGTCTGGTGCGAAATCATCAGGCCGCCTTATAACAACAACAGTATTAACATGTATAGGAATGAATGCGACAGCAGCTGATCAATACATGGCCATTATCATACCTGGGCGCATGTTTCGTGAAGCCTTTGAGAAACAAGGGCTAGATGGCTCTAATCTTTCAAGAACATTAGAAGACTCTGCAACACTATCATCTGCACTCATCCCTTGGAATACTTGCGGTGCTTATATGAGTGCGACATTAGGCGTAGCTGTCTGGGACTTTACGGATGGAATTGGTGGGTATGCGCCCTTTGCATTTTTTAATCTAATTTGCCCGATGCTAGCAATAGTTTACGGCTTCTTTGCTTTTAAGCAATTACCTTTCGACGCAGAAAATAACAAAATAACGGATTAATTCAAACTGCAAAGATATCAAATTGCTAGAGCATTGATGGTTCCTCTCCTTGGCAAAAGGAACCATCACGCTTACAGTCACATTACTTAATTAACATTAACAACAAGCACAGTAAACTATGTGATGAATCATTAAATTTACGTGAGTAATGTTTAAGCACGCCCAAAAACCGTAGCAGGCTACTGAACATAAGAAGGCTTAAGCCTTAAGATTTAAGTCAAGCGTGGCAAAGGCCCTTGGCTATAATCCCCAAAGGAATCACTTTCGATGCCAAATGCCTGCTGAACAGAGACCAATAAACGTGAATGAGAATAACCTTTATTGCCTTCACCGCTGTAATCAAGGTAGCGGCCCATTTTGAAATGGCCACCTAAATTACCTGCCATGACAAAAGGAATATTGTTATGGCTATGATTATTACCCTCGCCCAACTCATTGCCTGACACAACCAAAGTATGATCCAAAAGCGTGCCATCACCTGAAGGGTCAGGCATGTCTTTTAAACTTTGTAGTAGATAAGCTAACTGCTCCGAAAACCATGTATTCACAACAATACACTCTTCATTTCCGGGTGTGCCGTAAGGTTCATGAGCCGCATTATGATGAGCATTCACATTCAAAAAGGGGTAGGACTGCCCGCCTGAGCGCGTCCACTGCAATGATCCAACATGTGTTTGGCCACACGAAAAAGCTGAGACCAATAGGTCTGAAAATAACCGGAAGACCTCTGGAATGTTCCCGAACACTTGTGGGTCAATACGGGGGCCTAAGTTAGGTAGGTCGCAGCTTTGGGTGCCAACAACTTGCAAACGTTTTTCAATATCGCGCACATACTCTGTATGGGCTTCAAGTAAAACTCGATCTTGAGCGGACAAATAACGTTTTGCAAAATTAAAATCATCCGTGACCTTATCCAATACACTTGCTGCGCGAGCATTACGCTGAGAAGCTGCATCGCCAGCAAAAGCACTGTTTGCACCAAACAAACGCTCAAATGCTGCAAAGGGACTTTGCTCTGGCTCGATGTAGTCTCCGCTGCCTTTGTAAATAACACGCGTACGCACTTCACTTGTATTGGTTGCAGCAATCGCGTATTCCAAAGAGCGATAAGGGGTTTCATTACCTACTTTTTGCGCAACCGCTTGATCAATCGACTGACCCGACGCCCAGCCAACATCGCCTACACCATCGGAATTATCCGCAGCGGGCAGTAATTCTGATGCCGTCCAGAGCTGGCCTGTTCCCATGGGGTGCTCGCCCCCTAACCCCTTACGAACTATATTAACGCCTTTGAAAACCAACATATCCTGCTTAAAGTTATCGAGCGGCGCCAATATACGTTTAAATTGAAAGTTACTCTCAGAGCCACTGGGGAAGTATTCACTAGGCGTTGTGCCATTCGGCGAATAAGTGGTGATCAAGCGCTTTTTGGGCGCTTCTTGCGCGCCCAAACTGGGCAAATTCAACAAAAAAGGTAACGATGCAGTACCCGTTACAATGTTGCGTAAAAAAGCCCTTCGGCGAACGTTTTTCATTTCGACATTTTTCATCAGAACGCTCTTCATCACAGCTACCTTCATCTTTTTCATACGCGTCATTGGCCTCAAGACAGGCGTTTTACGCTTTTGATTACAGCGCTTTTGCTGCAATACTGTTCAATTTTTAACTCTATGTTGATTACATAAACCAGATATTAAAATCTAAAATATTATCGATAGTTTTATGTATTCCGCACTACGGACGCTTTTTGTACAGGAACATGTCTGTTTGTGTCATATCAACCATCATTTGGCGCAGGTCACCATTTGAATCAAGCAATGAAGACAATAGTGCATCAACTGATTTTTTCTCACTCGCGCCAGGTATGCGCCCTGCAGCATAATTGAGGTATTGATCTGCCACACAGGCTTTAACGCGCTTCATACTGGCTAAAAGATTATTTAACTCAACTAAACCTTCTGCCTCTTGCTCTTCGCCATCATCGGTGGTCAATATGGATGCAAAGGTGTCGACTAATAGACCATTATCGCTATCACGCTGACGGCCTATTGCATCAAAGCCTTCAAGAATTCCGCCCACAGGGTTGATTAAACGGTGGCAGCCATCACAATTAGCAGGGCTCGTAAGCTCATCCAATCGCTCACGCGCCGTTTTGCTAGCTGCATCAACGTCAGCAATACTCTCAATATCCGGGATACCTGCAGGCGGCTGGGGGAAGTGCTCACACAGTATGCGCTCATTGATATAAACACCTCGTAAAACAATCGATGTATAACGATCATGCGCTAACATGGAGAGTAAACCTGGTTGGCCGAGTAAGCCTGAACGCCCTTTAGGGCTATCAATAACTTCTATTTGATCATTCTGCGTTTGGCCCGTGCCGGTTATAAAGTCCAGTGCGCTACTCGTCGCCACGAGCGGTGCCGTTAATAGATTTTCAAGCGTGGGCGTAACGTCATCAGAAAAAACAACATGCTCAACAAACGAATGGGCCGCTTCTTCTAATGTCGTAGCAACATCTTGATTGTATCCAGGGAACGCTGTTGAATCTTTAGCAACCTTAGAAATGCCATTAAGGGATAACCACTGGCTATAAAACTGCTTAAACCCTTGACGCGCTTTACTATCTTTAACCATTCGCTCAGCTTGCGATTTCACTTGTGCAGGTGTAACCAATCTGCCCTGCTTTGCAGCTGATAATAAAGCTTCATCTGGTGTTGATGACCACAATGCCGCAGCCAAGCGAGTCGCCATTTCATAACCTGTGACTGGGACCGTTACACCCGCATCCATTTCATCAGGCATCAACTCGAATTTATATAGGAACTGAGGTGATTGAGCTAAACCTTCAATGATTGCTTTAACACCGTCTTCCTTACCAAAACGACCCGTCACATCAGAATAAATGGTAATAAAGTCATCAATTTGTGTTTGTCGAAGAGGCCTGCGGAAAAACTGTTGACCATAGTCTTTAATGAAATCGCGTAAACAAGCTACACTTTCATCAAAATCACAGGCTGAATTCGCGATCAGCTTAGCCGCCATTTGCTCAGCCAATACCTGCGCAGCCACCTGATAACGCTCTACGCTAATCTGCGAGATATTACTGCCTACAGCATATCCCGAAGTAGAGTCATCTGAAGATAAATCAAAATTAAACGTTTCGCCTGGGAAAATCGACTGCACAAAATTCTGATATTCATTGCGGGTGATATGAACAAAACGTGACGTATTAATGCTTGGTCTAAGCGAGGCAATGCTGTCATCAAAGGGGACGTCTGAGTAATTTAAAACATCTGCCTGATTCACCACTCCAAACTTGGCAGCCTCTAAAGACTGCATAAACTGACCATTCACCTGGAAACCGTCATAAGAGATAGTGATGCGCTGCTTACTGCCTGCTGGCAAACCAACAAAAAGCTTTGCAGGTAAGGCAAAATCATCGCTATGAATTTTTCGCCAGGCGTTATCTCTAAACTCAGACCACGTAAAGGTGTTATCTTTACGGACCAAGCGAATTTCTTTTGGAAAAGAAATCGTACCAAATTTATCACCAATGTAGTTTTCAGACTCTTCATCGGTTTTGGTTCTTTTGGTGCCGGTTGGTGCAATTCCTGCTGGAACCCAGACACCAATATGGCGAGAACCTGGCTCAAGGCTTTCTCGTGCCATTAAGCCGCTACGCTCCCAACGCCACAACGTCCCAGCATCGGGGATATCAATCACAACGCGAGCATCAAAGTCGCCAGTGATTTCGGTGTACTCAAAAAAGCCATTATCGGCTTTACCGCCATAATTTCTTGAAGCAATAGTAACGTCATGACGCCCAGCAAAGAACTGTGCAGGGAACGAAGCAACATCGTCTGTGACTGAATACAATTGAAAATGACCCGTTGCCGAAGTTTCACGTGCTTGGTAACTCGTGACGTCGCCCTCTACCTTAGCTAACGTTTGCCATTGGCTCAGTTTGTCATCCCAGCGCTGAATGATCCAATAATCAACAGGGCTCGCATAAGCACGCCATGAGAATTGAATGCCATTAACAAAACGTCTACCACTAAAGCTTTCTGGCATACCCAGCGTACCTAATAGCGTACACCCAAAGGCATCAACTTCTTCACCAGCGGAGGAGCCTTCGCACCGGTCTTGCAAATCTTTTACACCATCACTGTCTGTATCGGCAATCTTTTGTTCTGACGAGCAACCCGCAAATTCACCCGCACTGTCCACTGAATCGTCTGGGGCAGTATTGGGGCATAGAGTATCAAGATCATCTGTCAGACCATCGTTATCAGTGTCTAGCTGAGCAAGTGTACAACCGCTTGCATTGATTGACTGAGAGGGGCTAGAACCAGGACAGGCATCTTGCTCATCAGCAACGCCATCATCATCACCATCGTTTGACGAAAGTGAAACAAGCTGAATAGCAGATACTTGTGCATTAAAAGTTTTTGAAACAAAGTCAAAATCTGCTGTGCCATCGGTCACATCAAAAGCCGGACTGGTTAAGGTTAAAGCCGTTAACCCGTCACCAGCTTGGGCAACAGGGTCAATGTCTTCAAGAAGTGTCTGCCCCTCGATCTGAACATCAAAAATTCGCTTACCGGCTTCATCATGGACAACTTCTACAAAGTGCAATATGGCTTGGTAAGCCCCATTGGGCACGGCTAAACGATACTGAAAGCGCATGCCGTCAGCCGCATAACGCTCTGTCGAATAAAGCGTATCATCTTCAGTTGACCCAATAGCTTTAACATCTTGCCCTCCGCCAGTACTGCCACCCGTACCACCAAAATCAGCATCAAATTGGGTGCCATCTGCTGCCACATATTCAGGACCGCCTACATTCACGGCAATTACCGAGCCGCCCTCGCTCAGCGGATTAATTTGTGCACAACCCTTTGAATCAATAGATTTGATGGCATCAGCAGCCGTATTAGGGCAAGCATCGTTTGAATCGATGAGGCCGTCGTTGTCGTTATCTTGTGTGAAATCAACAAACGCTACAATTTGATCATGCATATAGAGTGCAACATCTGTTGCGCAGGTTTGTTCACCTTGATCAGTGCATCTTTCGCCACCCTTCCAAGGCATATCCGTTTCAATATATTCAGTTAAAACCGTCAGGTCTTGGCAGTTAGTAAACTTGCAATCACCATTAACAGGACCGCCAAAACCACCTTCTCCTTTTGCGCCATGACAATCAAGGCATTGCTCAACATACGCTACTTTGCCTCGCTCAATCGCATCCGATGCTACCTGTGGAGCACTGCTGGTTTGTGCTACCGAACTATTTGAAGCACTCGTATTAACCTGAATCACGCTGCTTGACTGAACAACATTTAGCTCGCTTGAGACAGCTGCCAAACTACTGCTTTGCTCTGCCTGGCTACTCGGCTGAGGCTGAGCACTATCACTCGCATTCGAATCTTCATCTGGGCCTGCAACACAACCGGTCAAGATGGCAAAAGAGAGTAAAAAGACAACAGATCTAACAGAGCACCTAGCAAAGCGCTTTGTAGAGTATTGGAGAGGCAAAAGAAACTGCGAGAGCATATTCACAAGAACACCTAGTTTGACAAGTAGCGCGTGCAAGTCATACATCTGACAAACTCGCTCTATTTGGGTTGGTTTTACCCAATAGATACTACCTAAATATCAAACAAAATTATTGAGAGAAAGTAAGTACTGAGACTTCGTTCATAATTAATAAAGGCGTTATTCGCATGCGAATATCAAAAATGAGAAGGCATGAACATTTATGAAATCACCCCAAAGACAAAAGGACTACCAAATATCAATCCCTCATATGTCAATACTGTCTATTATTGAGTGTCAGCACTTACTTACAGCGCCTCAAGACAGCTCTACACCAACGGTATATTCACGATAAACCGCTTCGTAGCGTTTGAGGCAATCCAATGTTTCAGCCCACATCCCTTCGGCCTTGCCGGTTGTCAAATCAAACCCAATACCATGCGCTCTACAACGGATATGCGTATTATCTAGCGAAGCATTCGCTAGCGGAATATCCATATGTGGGCAACGATCTTCTATAATATGAAGCGTATCTTGATGATAAAAAGCCAATAACGACACACCGGACACTTTAAGTGTTCGGCGAAAGCCCTCACACAGCTCATTAGTTTTTGCTATAGCATAAAACATCAGGCTAGCCACTCCTCATGGCACGGATTATTCATTTATATGATTGACATGATTATTTATAACACGACTTAACTTATCAATTTATGGGTCGTTTTTTGTGGCCATACGCTTATTTTTGCTTTGACTAACAACCGTTATGACAGCGCGTTTTCACTGTGCGATTGCGATTCTGATTTAATAATCAAAGTACTGAACCAAGGTACTGCATTAAGCTACTGCATTAGCCCATGTTTTACACGAAGCATTGATGCAGGATGAGAAGCCAAACATTTCAGATTGAATAGATCACTTGGCCAAATGCAAAACGGATAGGTAGAATCCCTTCCTCTGCTAACTTGCCCGACCATCTATTCAGTAAGCTAAAGATTTCCATACCACCCCATACCCAGCTGATAAGCATCACCTATGACTCGCTACCACAGCCTTTCCTACTATACCGATCCAACTCATTACTTTTTCTGTCTAAAACACCTAAAAGGGTTTGTTTGGCTAGACAGCGGCAGACCTAAAAGCCAGCAGGGTCGTTACGATATTTTTACCGCATTGCCCACAAGCGAAGCGCGTATCAATGCAGAGGGCAAGCTGATACTTGATGGTGATGACAAAGCGGGTAGCTCAATTGAATCGTGGATAGCACACCATACTAATAATGAAACTCAATCAAACAGCGAAAAAAAGTCAGCATTTGAACAAGATGTATTGGCTGATACACCGCAGAAAAAGCTGCTGCCTTTTACAGGCGGTGTTATTGGTTACTTTGGTTATTCTTGGCAAAACCCACACTTTCAGTTAAAACCGAGCCACAGTTATTCATTCCCCATCACACATCTTAGAGCCCATAATTGGGCCATTATTGTCGATCACCAAACAAAGCAATGCACAGGGGTTTTTCAAACCGGCAGCCCTGAGGCAATCATTAAAAGCCTTATAGGTGATGGGGTTGGTACACCCGTACCCGCTCCATCTGCAGCCGAACCCTTTTCTCAGGCTCAAGCTAATTTCACATGCGGCCCATTCACACAAACTAGCTCAAAAGGTCAGTATTTTGAGGCCATTGACCGCATTCATGAATATATTTTAGCCGGTGACACCTATCAAATTAATTTCAGCCAGCACTTTAAAGCACCATACCAAGGTTGCTTAGACCAAGCCTATCTTCAGCTGAGAAACGCCTCTCCTAGCCCATATGCTGCTTATTTTAAAAGTGACGAAACACATATTCTCAGCGCCTCACCCGAGCGCTTTTTAAGTTGTCGCGATGGCTCTGTTACAACACAACCCATAAAAGGCTCTAGCCCTCGAGGCCAAACACCAGAGCACGATGAGCAATTGAAACAAGATCTGCTTAATAGCGCAAAGAATCGCGCCGAAAACATCATGATTGTCGATTTGTTACGCAATGATCTCAGTCAATGCTGTGAGCCTTTTTCAGTCACAACACCTGACATATGCAGTTTGCATACCTTTGCCAATGTTCACCATCTAATTAGCACTGTTGAAGGGGAACTCAAGCCAGAATATACCGCATTCGATTTATTCAAGCGCAGCTTCCCAGGCGGCTCGATTACAGGTGCACCCAAAAAACGTTCGATGGAAATTATCGAGCTGTTAGAACCTCATGATCGCGGCGTCTATTGCGGCAGCATGGCTTATTTCAGCAATAACGGTAACCATGACAGCAACATTGCTATCCGCACACTACAAAGCACAGACAATGCATTGCATTGCTGGGGAGGAGGAGGCATTGTCATGGATTCTACCGCGGAAGAAGAGTACGATGAGTCACTCTTTAAAGTGCAAAAACTGATGGATTGCCTACAAAACATCGAATCCACCCTAAATAAGCCACTATAATCATGACTATAGAAAAACCGTTTTGCCAGCCCTGCGAAAACAACAAGCACGCCATCCTAGAGCAATTACAGCATGCATTTAAAGACTGTAAAAATGTACTCGAAATTGGGAGTGGCACAGGCCAGCATGCGGTTTTTTTTGCAGAAAACCTCAAACATTTAGTTTGGCAAACATCTGACCAAACAGAAAACCACAAAGGTATTAACAGCTGGATTGATGAACACCCCAGCCCGAATGTAAAGCGCCCCATTGAGTTAGACGTCACATCATCTACTTGGCCTGCGTATGTGGATGGCATATTTACTGCAAATACTTGCCATATCATGCCTTGGCCAGTGGTAGAGCTCATGTTTAAGGGTGTGAGTCAAACGCTAACATCGCAAGGTATTCTTGCCCTTTATGGCCCCTTTTGCTACAACCAGCAATTTACCAGCGAAGGCAATGCACGATTTGACCAGCACTTGAAAGCCAGCAACCCAGAACAAGGCATTCGAGACATTGAAGCCATGCACTCACTAGCTAAAGAGGTTGGCTTAACATTATTGGATGATATTGACATGCCAGCTAACAATCGATTATTACTTTGGCAAAAAGCCTAATATGATTCACTTGACGCCCAGCTTCGCTTGTAAACTTAGCTTTGCTCTTAACTAGCTTTGCATTTAAATTTAAATAGGTTCTGCATAAAAACAGCTAAACATCATCACACTACAATAATAAAAAACAATATTCCTATTCATAGCAACTTCATATTCATAGCAACAAAGCAATGCGACTACTCAAGCTTGAGGCATTAGTCTATTATAGCGGGTCACCCTTTTCTTGTTGTATGCGGTATCTCAAGGCATTTTATGACGGCTGACATCTCTGGCTACAAAATAGTAAGCACTCTTGGCAAAGGCGGTATGGCCACTGTGTACCTAGCGGTACAAGAGATATTCGAACGCAAAGTTGCCTTAAAGGTGATGTCAAAAGCTCTCACTGCTGACCCAACATTTGGCAAGCGCTTTATGCGTGAAGCGCAAATTGTTTCTAACCTAATTCACCCCAATATCGTCACAGTTTATGATGTGGGATTAAATAGCGGTGCCTATTATCTTTCGATGGAGTACATCGATGGCTCAGATTTAAAACAAGCCCGCAATAATTTATCGCTCAAACAGAAAATCCAAGTTGTTAAGGATATTGCACAAGCCCTGAATACGTTAGGGCAAAAAGGCTACGTTCATCGAGACATCAAGCCTGAAAATATCATGATCGAAAAGGCCACCAAGCGCGCCGTTTTGATGGACTTTGGTATCGCACGAGCTAGTGAAAACGATGTAGCCGTCACGCAAGCAGGCACAGCGATCGGCACGCCGCACTATATGAGCCCCGAGCAAGCCAAAGGTCATGACACCGACCCAAGGGCCGACCTTTATAGTTTAGGCGTAGTACTGTTTTATTTGGTTGCAGGGTACATTCCCTTTGAGGGCGATTCTGCGGTTGCCATTGGGATTCGTCATATTACCGAGCCTGTGCCCGAGCTACCCAACGAATTGAAAGAGCTGCAATGGTTTATTGATAAAACCATGGCAAAAGACCCTAATGATCGCTTCCAGACAGGCGCTGAATGGGCAAACGCGCTCGATACAATAGATATTGAAGGCCTTGAGCGTTTCTCAAAAAGTGCTCGAAACACAAAAAACGCAGACTACGACACCCCTACTGTTGTCGGTAAGCAAGCAGGCCATCGATATGGCAAAACATCGCAACGCTCAGAAGAGCCCGAAAGTTTTACCCTATCATTCAAAGCCATCACTGAAGAGGCCGCCTCTTTGCAGGTACGGTGGCCCATTTATGTTACAGCATGCTGTGTCTGTATCTTAGTGGGATTGGGCATTTACCTTATTAAAAACCACGAGCCATCTACCCAAGAGAAGGTCGCGACTAAAACTATAGATGCCTCTGCACAAGGAACTATTGCTGACTTAGTGATTGGGCGCAGTACGCTTACAGGCGAAAAAACAAAACAAATCAACCAGCTCAAAGAGCAAGTCAATGCTGCCCAAGCACAGTATGACAAAACACGCTCTGAACAAAGTTTTATTGCACTCACCAAGCAGTCTCAAATCTTAATCGATGCGCTACCCAATCCAACACAAGCCAGCAAAGCGCTATCTAGCATTGCAGATAAACACATCCAGCATGTTGAGTCACTTTTCTTAGAGGGGCAATTCAAGCAAGTCAAACAGCACCAGCAAAGTATCAAAACACTCTTTCCTGAACACCAATCTGAAGCATTGACGCAACTCAGCCAAATGCTTGCTCTGCAACCTGAACTTGAGCAGCACATCAAAGCAGCAAAAAAACACCTCAAGCATGCGCGCCTTACTCAACCCAAAGAGAATAATGCGGTGCATAGCTACCAGCAGGCTCTAGCCCTACTACCAAATTTTATCCCTGCTCAGAATGGGCTCCACTTTGTATCAGATGAGCTTGTTAAAAAAGCATCCTTAGCACTTAAAGACTCTGACCATAACCAAGCCAAAGACCTTGTGCATTCGGCCTTAACACTCAATGCCCAAAACAGCGCAGCACTCGCACTCGAACAACAGCTACTTAATTTACCCAATCATCAAGAGAAAATATCTGCGCTAATGAATCAGGCAGAGCGACGCGCAGCTAACTTTCAATTTTACCAACCCGAACAACGCAGTGCATACGATAGTTACACGCAAATATTAGCCATCGACAAACACAATCAACAGGCCAAATCAGCCCAAAAAGCTCTTCCTAAACGCTTAGAATCATCAGCGCTAACCTTGGTTGATAAAGGAGATTACGCTCAGGCCAAGGCTCTTGCAGAAAATGCAATTACTGCGCAACCGCGTAATGCCGAGCTCATGATGGCATCGCTTAATATTGAAGAGGCCATTACTAGTCATCGCTACAACAATCAACCCAGAATTAATACAATACGAGCCTCTGGTAGTCGCGATATTCAGTTAAATGGGCGGCAGCCTCGCGCTATTGCTATTAATGATAAGATCTTTTTCAAGTTTGACTATGCCAACCTACCCGACGATAAAAACTCTATTCGCGCTTATCTGTATCGAGCCAATGAAAGTAAACCCATTGGCAGCCAATACGTTGTAGTAGAAGGGCACACTGGCAAGGGGAGCTTTATTTTTGACCTAGCACATATGCGTGCAGCTATTGGACAATACCGCGTAGAGCTAAAATTGGCGGATGCCGTTATTTCAACGCTGAACTTTGGAGTAGAATAAAGTTTTCAGCACTCCCTCAAGATCAAGTCAGAATAACAGCCTGTTATTCTGACTTGATCTAAGCAATTTCCCAAATACATATCACGTCTCAAAACGATTGCGACCCCCTATGCTAAGGTAATAGAAGAATAAAAAAGTGGTAGCCTTATTACTTTTTTTGCTCTTACAAACGGCAGGGTGCATCAATAGATCTATTGAACAAGGTAGATAATTGACAGCACACATATGGGTTTCAAACTATGCATGGTCAAAAGATTGAGAATGAAACAGGTATGGTATTCCATAATAATGATGCACCACACCCTCCTTATAGCGAACACTCTTCTCGCAACCTAAATGAATATGAGGGCGCCTCAGACCTTAGCCATAAAGTATCAAACAATCATCTCTCATCAACGCTACATGCAGTCAGAAAGAAGAGCATTATTGTCTTACACATATTGCTAGATCAATTTATAGAAAGTTGCCAGAGCAACATACTAGAACAAGTCAATCAACTTTCATCAACTCCAGAACAGAATAACTTAATTGATGCAAACTCTCACTTACGCTCAAATAGCCGAGAATTCAAACAACAGTTTTTACAGGCGATTAACCGTGCATTCATTGTACCAATAGAAGCTGGGGCAGAATCAAAACATGCCTTACTGCAAGAAGACCAAAAACAAGAAAAAGAAGAAGGCTGGCGCCAAAAACTCCTTGCAGATTGCAAACTATGCACAAAAGAAAATCACATTTTTTTAAATAGCCTTAATACCCGACTCGGCTATCTCATTGAAAAAACGCATGATAAGCAACATGCTCTTAACCCGCTATCGCCAGATCATTTAAGCTATTGTTTTGAAGCCCAAGTTATTTCATGTGAATGGATTCCATCCGTAGAAAAAAACCATAGCTCTGCGATAGACAGCTCTGCGATAGAAGGCATAATATTAAGCACTTTTTATCGAACTATATTAAACAAAATAGCCCATCTTTATTATGTGATTGATTTACTACTGGATAGCCGATCAATCCCCTTAGCAAAAGAAATCAACAACACGCTTGAAAAAGAGCACGCCACCTTACTGCATCATCGAAAAAACATCGCCATACTCGAAACACCTCAAACATGCGACACTTGGATTATAAAAGACCTTGTTCGAACCCGAGAAACCAAACCACTGTCGCAGTATGAACTATTAACGATTCTTAATATTATTCAAGCCGAGCACTACGGCGCCTTTGAAACTGAAATAAAAAAAACATTCTTTCAAATACTTAATAAAAAAAAGAAGCTCTTGGGTTATGCGGGAGAAATCACTCACCAAGACACACAGCGTATTCAGTTGGCTATCAATCTTTTTGATATTGCGTTATTAAACCCATACTTAAATGCAGCTACTAAGCACTGCATTAGTCGTTTGATTACTCCATTCATAAAAGTAGCAATACTCGACCCCCGTTTTTTATCGAGCAGTAACCATATTGCCCGCGATCTACTCAATAAGATTGTATCGCACAGCTTAATGAGCCAGAAAGAGATAGAGCAAAAAAATGGAGCAGCTCAATTCATAGACACTCTTACTTTAAATATTATCAATACATTTCATATGGATCTTGATACATTTCAAGACGCCTACCATTTATTACAATCAAGAGAACTCGAAAAAGAAGCATTGCATCAAAAAAATATGCAAACCCACCTTAATATGCATTTTTTAGGTGAAAACGAT
This sequence comes from uncultured Pseudomonadales bacterium, assembly GCA_938048505.1. Lineage (GTDB taxonomy): Bacteria > Pseudomonadota > Gammaproteobacteria > Pseudomonadales > Cellvibrionaceae > Marinagarivorans. Next base: position 1,369 of record CALIUX010000052.1, on the reverse strand, counting down.
TGTATTGAAAACAATCATAAAAATAATAATCCTGAAGATAAGCATACAGAATACCTCAACAACCAACAGGATAATGAAGACCAGCAAATAGCAGAACAAACAGCACAAGAAGCCATTAAAGAACACCTTGCGCGTAACGCACATCATGAATACATACAACACTTTGCCACTATGCTCTGGCAACAAGTTTTGGCGAGGGCTGCTTTAAAACACGGTACTGACTCTGCAGTGTGGCAAAAACACGAAGCAAGCCTTCTCACGGTTTGCAAGCTGAGTTTACCTGCAGAAGGCAGCGAACGCATGCAGCAACGGCGATCAGACATTACACTGACATTAAATGCTATACAGCGTGCATTAGTAGAATGTGCCCACAACCCCATGCAAGGCAGTGAAGCACTTGAAATATTGTGTACACTTTTCAAAGAAGCTTACCGTGGGAACAGGCCTAGCATGGATGACCTTGGTCACATCACACTTGCTTCAGGAGCCACTTATGCAGGCAACAACACACAGGTAAGCACTGAAAAAAATACGCATACACAATATCATCAAGAACTCACCCAGCAAGTTAGGCAATTCTCTCGCGGCGCTTGGTTTGATTGGAAGGTGTCGCCTTTACGTATTATTAGATGTCGGCTGGCTGCCATCATAAAAGAGCCCGAGCGGTATATTTTTACTGATAGAGAAGGCGTTAAAGTCGCTGAATTGCTATTAGATGATGCTGTAAATGCACTCTACGAGCAAAAGCTTTCACCCATTCAAGATCATGGTGTTTTTGATCAAGCGCTTGAAAGCGTTGTTACCGGTTTGCGCGAAAGGCGAAAGGACTAAAAATTGCAGCGCATAACAACACACGATAAAATTAAGGAATGACTCAAAAACAATACTCCATTCACAATGGTCTACTCAGTGACGTGCGCTTCTGTGCTAGCCCCAACATGAATGCTCGCCCGACTAACGCATCCGTTAGTTTACTGGTTATTCATAATATCAGCCTGCCACCTGAGCAATTTGGAAACAGCTATATTGAAGATTTTTTTTGCAATCGCCTAGATTGCTCACAAGACGCTTACTTCGAAACGATCAAAGACGTGCAAGTTTCTGCACACTGCTTAATCAAGCGTACGGGCGAAGCAATACAATTTGTTAACTTTGAAGATCGTGCATGGCATGCGGGCCGTTCGGCCTTTAAAGACGAGGTTGAATGCAACGATTTCAGTATTGGCATTGAGCTAGAAGGCAGCGATCATACGGCCTATACACCACAGCAGTACCGTGAGTTAGCAAAGATCACACAGGCCATTCAAGCCGCGTACCCTCTCATCACTCCAGATCGTATTACTGGCCACAGCACCATTGCACCAGAGCG
>CALIUX010000051.1 GCA_938048505.1 uncultured Pseudomonadales bacterium | reverse complement strand
GAACCTCAGCCGATGGCACCAAGACTGTGCCGTAAGGATTTACACACTGATACTCGGACTAGAGAAATTATTCAAAATGCAGAGATATATAAACAAATCATCGCTAACAGTCTCAAAATGGATAGATCTTACTACGATGATTTTTTAGGCTTTGTGATAGAAAAATACGCAAAGAAAATCTATTTTGTCTATGACGCAGATTTTTCCAAAATAGCCTTAGCAGAAGCAATGTATGAACCCGTTGACCAGTACACTATTATTACCATGCGCTCTTGCGGAAACAAAAAGACAAGAGAAGAAGAAAAAGAGTCTACGACAGCGTTTCTCAAAAGCCTAGAACCTGATTTCCTTTCAGCGGCTCAATCGGTGGGTTATTCTCCTGCTTTTGATGGATTTGTTTTCCATATCCGCTCAAATCATCCAAAGACTCAGTTACTGAAGCAAAAAATCAAACAAGAATTTGGGGATAAAGTCCTGATTCGATATGATGACACGAACAAGGTCAATCTCTAAATCTTCCATAGTTGAACCCTTAGAAAAACATGACTGACAACATTAGTAGGCTTTTGATCAATAACATCAAATCCTCCAAATTTGGAGTAAAAATCAATATAAGCAAGTAGCTTTCTTTTCAAGAAAATGTATGAAGTAGTATTTTCAGCCTAATTAAGCGCAAGCTACCATACTGCATACTAGCCTCCTATTATAAAAAATGCTCATGGTAAGCTATTCAATGAAATTTCAAATACGCATCAACATGCCATTTGAACGCAAAAACCTTAAGGCTTAAAGCGGATGAACCCAAAACTCATTAAAGACATTACCACCCGCGTAGAACAAGTTAAGCGGGAGAAGGCTGATGAGGTTGTGTTATCAGCTTATCTGGATGCAATTTCGGAGGTGTATGAAACAGATCGCTCAACAGTAGAGTCTATTGCTAGGGATGTAATGAGTGAAAAAGGCGCTTCTTCGTCAGCCCTAGACTGGACAAAAATAAGGAATATTGTATGGGTTGTAGCTCTAGTGTTGGTGATGCTATCGGTTATATGGCTACTTTATAGCAGCACACAAGCATTCCAATCTTCTGAGCAAAATAGCTCATCAAAAGACAATCAACGAACAATCAAATATGCTAAAGAGGCGTTAAGCTCACTCAATATTGTCAAGATAAGTATTGCGGAACACTTTCAAACCATGGGTTCAATGCCCTCTTCTTTTGCAGAAATTGGCATTAAAGAAAGTCATTTTATTGCTACCCAATATATTGATCGACTTAGCATAAGCGATGAAGGCATGGTTATTGTTAGTCTGAGTGAGTTAATTGGCAAACAACGCTATTTAAAACTTAAGCCTGTTTTACGTATTGCAGATGATCAAATAGAGTGGGATTGTCGCTCTAACTTAGCACTAGCCGTACTTGATGAACTAGATCAATGTACGCCCGATTTACAAGATCGACCTAAATAATCTATTTGTGTCGCCAACACCGCCATGTTGACGCAAAGATTTTAGCTGTGATTTTCACAAAAGGATATGATCACCCTACTTTGGGTAGCCATCACAGAAAAGTCAGGCGAATGAATGAATACATCTCAGTGGGTTACTTTGACAGCAGTGATCTCTCTTCTGAGTGCTTATTCAGGCTTTAAATTAGCCCATTACTTGCCCCAAGAAAATAATAGCCCTGCACCACTCTCTAAAAACGCCGCTATAAATCACAGCTCAACACTTCCCACTGAGATTAAATCAACTGGTGCGCCACCCTCACAGGGCGTGAATAAAAACGTGTTATCGCATCCATATAAGCCATATTTAAGAAACGATAGCGCGAAAGAAGAGAATAAAACGAGGGCAAGAAAACATCATAATGCGGCATCACTAGCAGAAAAACTCAAACAGCAACAAGACGACATTAATCGCTTTAGGCAATTTCTTGGCAACACCAAAGAAAATGCCTTACCCGTAGTTAATCATCGCTATGAGTTAGAGCGCTTAGACCCAGAATGGGCAATTGATAAAGAAGATAAACTCTTAGCACTATTCGAACACGAAGCATATCTTAGTCAGTTTTCACCAACAGCGTTAAGTTGCAAGTCAAAAAATTGCAGGGTTATTTTAGCTGTTGAAGAGCTAGCACAAGGTCAAGCACTTTATCAGAGTTTTAAAGCCGCCTCCGCTAAGAAAGGGCTACTGAATGAATCGCAAACTGTTTCTTTTTTTAACAGTGAAAGTACCGGTGAAGTGTATTTTTTTATATCAGAAAACAGCGCCAAGGATTTATTAAGCTCAGCTGAGTTTAATAGTGCTTTGTAGTCTGTGCGCTTAAGGGAGCATTGCAGGGTGGTGAAAGCCAACGCTACCTGATCAATTTCACATATCGATGTGGGTGGAATTAAGGATTTGGCTTTAATTAATGCATCCATAGAGGATCTGAAAATGAAAATACGTTTTATCAAAAAGGCCGCTATTATGTTAACTGCATTAGGCTTGATGTCTCAGGCATATGCAGGACCAAAAGTAGCTGAATTTGGCGACCGCACTATTGGCAACACTTTCCATAATTGTACATTTACAAATACCTATAGCACTGGGGGCGGTGGATATGAGTATGCACAATATCGGGTCCAATGCCCTTATCACCCTGCGGTAGGCTCTAGCATTAATATTGTTGTGGGCCGTACACATACTTTTGGCTATGGCCAGCAAAGCTGCCAGTACTACCCACCGTCGGGATTCACCATGAATGGCAATAATAACTGCAGTAATTGGCGGGTTTACAAAAATTAAAGCCTGCTTTAATAAAGAGGCTTTAATTTTTATGGCATGATTTTTATTACAACCCATCTTACCTTGATGGGTTCCTTCTTGTTGTTGGATTCATGAAATCACTCAGATCTTTCTGCAGTTCTTTCAATCAAGCATAAAGCTTTTTCAAAATATAGCTATTTTCGAAACATGGCCACTTACAAAACATAGCCACTTACAAAACATAGCTATTAAGTCAGGAATCCAGGCAATACGCCATCACCTAAATTAGGCTCACCAAAGCTTCTTAGATCTGTATAGCCCATGGCATGTATTAAGGAGAGGTATAAGTCGCCATTGTGGCGCCCTCGCCCATTACTGCCGGTTTTTCTGAAATCCAGAAAACGCCCAGTTTGAATACTTCCGCCCATGCTACCCAGTATAGTGAAAGGCAGATTACTGCGACCATGACCGCCCCCACCAGCGTGCTCACTAGTCCATAAAATAGCCGTACTATCAAACAAAGTACCATTATTGCCATCGGGTATAGATTTGAGCTTTTCAACAAGATAAAGCACTCGCTCAGCGTACCACTGGCTAGTTTTTATTCTATTGCCTTTGTTGGCGTTTTCATTTTGATGCGTTTGATGATGATGGCCTACGTCTACGCCTTTTGAAGGGAACATATATTGATTAGTGCCATTAGACCACATCAACGTTGCAACCCGAGTCAAGTCACAAGCAAATGAGTTGGCGATAATGTCCATTTGGTTTTCGCCTTCTTTGCGATAGTTATTCTCAAATGAACCATCTTCATTTTTCAAACTAGGAATAGAGCAAGCCGTGCCCTTTTCAGCTGCTTCTGAATCGGCTGCAACTTGGGCTTGCTCTGCTTCAAAGTCCAAACGCGTTTCGATCTCACGAATAGATTGAAGGTGCGCTTCCATTTTGACTTTATCATCAGCACCAATGCGACTATTGATACGAGTTAGGTCGGCCGTAATGTTATCTAACACACTCCTTCTTGCTTGAAGCGCTCTTAGAACAGCTGGATCAGGCTCGCCGCCACTGCCACCGTTTACTGTGCCAGGGTTTAAGCCATCAAACATACGTGCATGTAAATTACTGGGCTTGTTCTCTGGGCTAAGGGGCTTGTTGGCCTCTGCATAGATTAACTTTGATGCCCAAGCAGTCACTTTTACGCCAGCAATGATTGACTTGAATTTTGTACGTGTATCTTGGTTTTCCCATAGACGCTGTGCAATATATTGATCAACAGAAGGACGCGCAGAGGTCCAGTTGTTTTTATTGTTGTTAGCAGGCCGAACACTAAACGCGCCCGTCAACGTAATGGGAACCGGCTCTGTATGATTATTAGAGGGCTTATCTTTTGCCTGATTAAATGCCTTCCAATCCATACCACCAATACACGTTATATCGCTTTTATGAGGATCAAACGACCTTAAAGAATCTCTAAAGTTAAAATTTGTTTCACTCCCTGTTGGCAAAGCATCTTCAATGCCGTTGGGTGTCGTGATACACACAAAGCGCTTAATCCCTAAAGAGCTTTGTGCATCGGCTTCTAAAATCGGTAGGAAAGGTGCCAAAGCACCCGCCCCTATACCGCGTAAAACCGCACGTCGTCCATACTTGTTCTGATAATATTTATTAAGACTCATTGTGAGGTTCCTCTTAATTACTTTGTTCTGGACGGAAGTAGCGGAAAGCGTCAGTTAAGACTACGGATAAAATCACATCACGAACGGTATAATCATTTTTCGCAGATGTTTGATTTGCTTCAGCTAACGAACATAGGTCATTCACTGTTGGCGTTATACCGGTGGCAAATCTCAACCATTGGAAGTTGTAGCAAGTACGCGTATCAATACTGTCTGCAATCATAGCTTGTAAATCATTTCCATTAGAGAAGGAGCCGTCAATATCGGTAGTTGCGATAATTTCACCTTCGTCCAGCACAGGGAATTGCTTGCCACTAGGCGAGCTCAAAAAGTCTTGCCATTTCCCTTTCCTGTCATAGTGGTCAAACGCAAAGCCTAGCGGGTCGATCAGTGCATGACACGAACCACACGAAGGATCAGCAATATGTTGCAGCCACTGCTCTCTTGGTGATGCATCGGCCCCTAACTCTGGCAAATCTACATCTACATCAGCAGGTGGTGGTGGAACAAAACCACATAAAAGCTCTTGCCGAATAAAAATACCACGACCAGAAGGTGGGGTATTACTATTTAAAAAACCGCCTCGCGTTAACAGGCCTTTACGTCGATCTGCACTTAGATCGTAACGTGCATAGCCTTCTTTTTCTGCGCCGGTCGCATCACCGGTCACTTCATAAAGTGCTTTGGTTTCGTCATTTAAAAAGCCATATGTGACAGTAAAGAAGTCTCTTAACGATGCATTTTCTTCGAATACCAGATTGAGCACAGTTTGGATAGTATCTTCGTTAGCTGCTTCAACAAAAGCTGCTGTAGCATCACCTTCGATTGGCTGCTTAAGATGAAGCCACTCACTGTGAAATAAAGCAATGACCTCACGTGCTTTAGGGTCATCTAATAGGCGAGTCGCCTGCGCCATAATCTGCTCATCAGTTGATAACTCACCTGCATCTGCAGCAGCTAATAACATTTCGTCAGGTGCGCTACGCCATAGGTAAGATGCTAATCGAGCAGCAAGCTCATGCTGGGTTAAAGCAATAACACCTGGGGATTTTTCATCCCCTTCACCAAACTCGGTGTAATAGATAAAGTTAGGTGAAGCGAGTATTGCCGTTATGAGCACTGTCAGGCCATCATCCTCACTTGCTTCTTTACTTGCATCATTGTAAATCTTACGCAAGCTCGTTGCTTCTGCTGTAGTAAGTGGTCGGCGATAAGCCCGCTTGGCCACTTGATTCAGAACCGCATCTACGCAAGATTCGCCGCTAGTCATGGGATTGGGGGTTGCATCACATCGCCCACTACCACACATACAGACACTTTGATCAGACTTGCTGCTACGACAATCTGTTGCGGTGCTACCAAATAAATCTTTACAGTTCACGGTGCTATTACATTGATCACTCGGAATCACAATTGCGGGGGCAGAATCACATGTCAGCCAGGCATCTCGATTCTTCACGGCATTGACTGCAACATCTTCTGCCGTTTTGATGTATTGCGATACTTGCTGTTCAGACAAAGGCGTTTCTGTATTGAATGTAAAGTTGCCAATTAGGTCATCTGTACTCAGGTTAGAGGCCACATTGCGATCATCTTTAAACAAGTCCTTAACAAACTGATTGTATTCCAAGCGCGTTAAGCGCCTCATACCACCATAAGTGACATCAACACCTTTTTCACAAGCAGCAACATCACCTGCAGCTTTAAATTGAACTACATTAGATGGCGCATTGTTATTAAAACCTGCAAATTCAAGCAAGATATAACTTGCCAGCTCCGTTGCACAATCAACATCACAACTGCCGGGCGCTGATGGTGGCATCTCATCCACAATTACTTCAACCAATAGCGCAGGATCAGAGCAAGCCTCGCATTCGTCAGAGGTTAATGCACCACCCAATATTGCTATGCCACTGCCATTTTTGTCGCCATGGCAATTTGAGCAATTATTTGCATAGTAATCTCTGTATTCTTGTTTGACTTCTACCAACTCAACAACATTCGGCTCACTACTGCTCGAATTAACAGTAGCTTCACTGCTAGAAGAGCTCACTACTGAAGAGCTGTCTTGAGCAGTACTTGCAGGAGAAGAATTAACACTGAAAGAAGAAGATGAGCTAGTGGCGCTCTCATCTTGAGCAACGCAGCTTGCTAAAACAAGAGCAGTGAAAAGCATGAAAACGGATCGAATCAAATGCCGAGACAAGCGCTGAGCTTGGTCAAGGCTATCGGGTCTCACCGAAAATCGGTTGCTATGAATCATCGATATCTACCTATTTTGGCCAAAATTGATGTGGGAATAGCCTGATAGCCTGAGAGAAATGAACTCATAAACCGTAAGGCAATAGAATCAAACTATTCCAATAGGTACATAATGCTAGAGCGTTGCCAGAACGAAAAGGGCGAAGCGAGCCAAATGGGAACTGGTTAATCCTTTATTTACGCTTTTTTTAAAAAAACAAACTTATTTGGTCTAGATTCCCTCAATAACAATACTATTTACTTAGAACTACTATCGATCAATCAAATGTGTTTTGAACTAAGCATCGGCATCGAATTTACGGTTAAAAATGGTGCGCTCACAACAATTAGCCTCTATCACCTTCACGTCACCAAGCAATGGCCTGTTCTAGGTCGAAGCAGAAGAAGTCGCCTACTATAATAGCCACACAATACAACAACGAAAAAAGGGCCCTTAAAGGGCCCTTGGACTAAAGCAACTTATACTGTTCAGTTAATCAAAACGAGAACATAGCGTGTACTTATAATCAATAATCAATAATCAATAATCAATAAAAGTTAATGTCTGATTACTGTGTTGCACACTCTCTAGGAGAGTTAGGGTCACGACCAAATTCACAATCGGTCATGACAAAGGTCGCAACAAATTCTTGCAAGTTTCTGTGCCAAAAGCGGACCCGCACATAATCACCCACTTGTAGGCCAGCAGCATCTAAAGGATCTAAGCTCACATGAGGAGCATTTCGCAATCGAGTGGAAGGCTCAATAATGTAGTTTTGCCCATCAACAGTGATGACTGCCAGTTGCGCATTGAACTCAGAGCCTGGGTTATCAGCAAGATCAATA
>CALIUX010000050.1 GCA_938048505.1 uncultured Pseudomonadales bacterium | reverse complement strand
TTCAGCGGCTACCCATTGACTAATTGAGGTAGCCAGGTGACCAGCTTAGGCTGTAATGCTAATGCGCAAAGCAAGATTAATTGCATGGCAACAAAAGGAATGACACCACGGTAGATATCACTTGTATGCACGGTTTTAGGTGCTACCCCTCTTAGGTAAAAGAGCGCAAAGCCAAAGGGCGGCGTTAAGAAGGATGTTTGCAAATTGAGTGCGATCATGATGCCCAGCCAAATCGGGTCGATTCCCATCATGAGTAAACCCGGCCCGACGAGTGGAATAACCACAAAAGTGATTTCGATAAAGTCGAGAATAAATCCCAGCAAAAATATGACGGCCATGACAATAAGCATGGCTGTTAATGCACCACCGGGTAATTCAGCAAAAAACTGTTCAATCAGCTCTTTGCCGCCGAATCCAATAAAAACAAGCGAAAAAATCGACGCACCGATCAGGATAGTAAAGACCATACTGGTTATTTTGGTTGTGCTGCGGACAACATCTGTCAGGGTTTTATAAGGCAGCTGCTTCTTGATCAACGCCAGAAAAGTGGCGGCAAAGGCACCAATTCCTGCTGCTTCTGTGGGCGTAGCGACGCCTGTCATGATGGAGCCTAGTACCGTCACAATTAAAACAAGCGGTGGCGCAATGCTTACCCATAGACGGTACGGCGTTATGGTGTGAGTGCACTTGTCATCAAGTGTATTGAGTGAGGCCTTGGATGGCGCTAATTCAGGCCTGAACTTTCCTACGGCTAACAGGTAGATAATGTACATCCCCACAAGCATCAAGCCGGGTAGGATCGCACCCATAAAGAGATCGCCAACCGATAATGGTGCTGCGTTAAAGATCCCGAGCTTGAGCTGAGCTTGTTGATGGGCATTCGATAAAATATCACCCAGTAAAACCAGTGCAATAGATGGTGGAATAATCTGCCCCAATGTGCCGGTCGCGCAAATGGTGCCCGTTGCGAGTCTAGGGCTGTAGCCTTGCTTAAGCATAACGGGTAGTGACATTAACCCCATGGTGACAACGGTTGCACCGACTATGCCTGTGCTCGCGGCAAGTAGCATGCCTACAAGAACAACGGATAACCCCAAACCTGCGGGAAGTTTTTTACAGGCTACCGCCATGCTTTCTAGAAGCTCTTCTGCTAGTTTGGTGCGCTCGAGCATTACGCCCATAAATACAAATAGTGGCACCGCAATCAGCGTTTCTTTACTGTAAATACCAAAGAGGCGCTCAGGGATAAACCCCAAGCTATTTAAGTCAAAATGCCCGCTCAAAACCCCAAAACCTGCAAACCATAAGCTCACGCCAGCCAGTGTAAACGCCACGGGGTAGCCCAGTAGAAGGGCTGCGCAAATGCAGGCAAAAAGTAAAAAGGGTATCCATTCAGCCATTGATAAGTGCTCCTGATTGCGGGTATTGCGCGTTAATTACGGGCATTGGCAGGTTGATTAACTGCGTTCGGGTGGGGCTGGGTCATTAATGAGGCCAAATGCTCGCAGATGTCTGCGACAGCTTGCACGATGAGTAAGCCACCATTAACCAAGAGCAGTGTCTTAAGCAAAAACACACCCGGAATACCCCCTGCATCAGCGGAGGTTTCTCGAATCGCCCAGCTATCACTCACAAACTGCCAGCTAATCAGGCATGAAACTAAAGCAAAGGGAAATAGCAGTAAAATACTGCCGAGTAGATCAATCCATGCCTGAGCACGCGGTGCCAGCAACCGGTAGATCACATCGACCCTTACATGCTCTTTTTCGGCTAAGGTATAGGCATTGGCAAACATAATGACGCAAGCATGCAAATACACGGTCAACTCTTGCATGCCGACCGACCCTGTATTAAAGATTGCCCTCGTCCCAACATTGATACAGGTCAGGAGAACCATGGCTAATGTCAGCCACGCAACGCTATGCCCAATAGTGCGATTGATTGCACTTCCTCTTGCATTGACGGTGTCATACAGCGTATGAAGCCTGTTCATACCTATCTCCTCTAATAATTAACCCCATTATAACGCGATATGATTATGTCGACCTCTTGGCACACTTGATCAGCTTTTCATGAAAGTGAAACAAAAGTGTCATAATTGGAGGTTAGGATGGCGCCATCACGCAAATGAAGAGGTTTAGCCGTCAAAAGGTGAACTCTGATGATGCGTTAATACTAAGAGGATTAAATTGTGAAAAAACCACTACTCAAGAAAATGCTAACGGCGGCGGCTTGCGTTGCCGGTATTGCTTTAGCGCCACAAGCGCTGGCTAACCGTGATCACATCATGGTAGTCGGTTCGTCTACTGTTTTCCCTTTCTCAAAGGTTGTTGCCGAACGTTTTGGTCGTAAGACTAACTTTAAAGCGCCTAAAATTGAACCCACCGGTACTGGCGGCGGCTTTAAAGAGTTTTGTAAGGGCGTTGGCGTAAGCTACCCTGATATTTCGAATGCATCGCGACGCATCAAGCAAAGTGAATTTGATGATTGCCAAAAAAATGGCGTCAAAGACATTGTTGAAGTATTGATTGGCTATGATGGTATCGTGCTAGCCAACTCAATTAAAGCAAAGCCCATCTCTTTAGAACTTAAAGACGTTTTCTTAGGTTTAGCTAAGCTTGTACCGAATCCAGATGGTACAGAAACCTTGGTTGAAAACCCTTACAAAACATGGAAAGACGTTAACCCAACGTTACCTGCGACTAAAATTGAAGTGCTAGGCCCGCCACCTACTTCTGGTACTCGTGATGCATTTGTTGAGTTAGCAATGGAAGGTGGATGTAAAACCTTCAGCTGGATCAAAGCAATCAAAAAGCAAGACAAGAAGAAATTTAAAGCACTGTGTCACGGTATTCGTGAAGATGGCGCTTATGTTGAAGCTGGTGAAAACGACAACTTGATTGTGCGCAAGCTTAGCGAAAACCCACGTGCCCTTGGTATTTTTGGTTTTAGCTTCTTAGATCAAAATGCTGATAAAGTTCATGCTGCTAAAATTGCCGGCTTTGAACCCACATTTGAAAGTATCTCAGATGGTGATTATGTGGTCTCTCGTCCGTTATATTTCTATGTGAAAAAAGAGCATGCTAAAGTGATTCCAGGAATCAAAGAATTTTTGGCTGAGTTTACTCATGATCGCGCTTGGGGTGATGAAGGGTATTTGACTGAAAAAGGCCTGATTCCTCTTTCAGAAGAAGAGCGTAAGACAGTCGGTTCTAACGTTAAGAATCTAGCGCCTCTTTCACTGTAAGTATTCGTTTTTTCTATGACATAACTATGCTAGTGTGCGCTTCATTAGTATCTTGTCATTAAGACGACATAATATTTCCCCAAAATAGCCCATATGCAATATGTGGGCTATTTTTTTTGTTTTTGAGGTAGGGTGGCTTTGTGGATTCGACAGTGCTCGTATTAGCAATCTTTGTTTTAGGTTGCGTGGCTTATATGCTTGGGCGATCGCGCTCTATTGCGGTTGCGCAAAATGTGGGCGGCGTACGCTTTTTGAATTCGCTGCCCTTTTATTACGGTACCCTGACCGCTTTGTGGTGTGCGTTACCGTGTTTTGCCGTTTTTGTTCTCTGGACGCTATTTGATGGGACGATTATTCGCAGCGTTCTACTTAGTAGCTTGCCGCCAGAAATTGTGAACGGCGCTGACAATATTGACCTGTTAATCAACCAGATCCATAACGTTGCTCAAGGCAGTGCGGGCACTGAACCACCCGCTTACATGGTTGTTGCAGCAGAGCGCTTACTATCGTTACAGCAGATTAGCCGCTGGGCTTTGACAGGCGTGATATTGGTTTGCGCGACCTTGGGCACCGTCTTTATTTGGTCAAAAATCCACTCTCAGCTTAAAGCGCGTTATCAAGTTGAAAAAGTGTTTCGGGCAACGCTTTTTTTATGCTCATCTCTGGCCATTATTACAACGGTTGGCATTGTGGCATCGGTTCTATTTGAATCTATCCGCTTTTTTGCAATGGTTCCTATTACGGAGTTTTTGTTTGGTTTGGAGTGGAGCCCGCAAATGGCTATTCGTGCAGACCAACAAGGGAGTTCGGGTAGCTTTGGTGCTATCCCCCTCTTTACTGGTACTCTACTCATTGCTGCGATTGCGATGCTGATTGCAGTACCTTGTGGTTTGATGTCAGCCATTTACCTTTCTGAATACGCCAGTAACCGTACGCGCGATATCATCAAACCCATGCTAGAGGTACTGGCAGGCATCCCTACCGTTGTTTACGGCTTTTTTGCTGCACTGACAATCGCGCCTTTTATTCGTGAGCTAGGCATCGACTTAGGTATTGATCAATATCTTGCGATTAGCTCAGAGAGTGCCCTTGCAGCCGGGTTGGTAATGGGTGTAATGATCATTCCTTTTGTCTCATCATTATCTGATGATGTGATTAACGCGGTGCCACAATCACTGCGCGACGGTGCGTTAGGATTGGGCTCAACCCGCTCAGAAGTGATCAAGCAAGTCGTTATCCCTGCGGCATTGCCGGGTATTGTTGGGGGCGTGCTACTTGCGGCATCGCGTGCCATTGGCGAAACTATGATTGTTGTGATGGCAGCTGGATTAGCGGCTAATCTCACTTTGAACCCCCTTGATTCTGTTACCACCGTCACCGTACAAATAGTGACGTTGCTAGTTGGCGATCAAGAATTTGATAGCCCTAAAACCTTAGCGGCCTTTGCTTTGGGTTTGATGCTGTTCTTAGTAACACTTAGCCTAAACTATTTAGCCTTGCACATTGTTAAGAAGTATCGAGAGCAATATGACTAAGCCTCACAATTCATCTGATCAACCTTCAAAAGCACCTGCTGAAAAAGCACTGTCTAAACAGGCTGAATTGGTACAAAAAAGCCTCGCTAAGCGTTATGCAGCCGAAAAGCGTTTTAAGTTTTTTGGTGTGGCATCTATTGGGTTTGGTATTACCGCGCTGCTTGTTTTGTTTATCGAAATATTCGGCGGTGGGCTAGGTGGCTTTCGCCAAACGCAAATTCAGCTAACCGTGACGTTAGATCAAGATGCACTTGAGATCTACGATGCAACTAATGCTGACCAAATTATGGCGGGTGACTATACACGCGTTATCCGTAATGGCTTGAAAGAGCGCTTTCCTGATGTGAAAGGCCGTAAAGATAAGCGCGACCTGTATGGCATAATCAGTATTGGTTCAACGTTTGATTTGCGTGATCAGCTTAAAGCGAATCCTGAGCTGCTGGGGCAAACCTTAACGCTATGGATGCTCGCCGATGACGATGTTGATACCTATTACAAAAGCCTGTCTGGCACGCCTTATGCCGAGCGCATGACAGAAAAAGAGCAGGCATGGGTGCAAAGCTTCATTGATAAAGGCGAGATCAAAAAAGTCTTTAATACCCGCTTCTTTACGGATGGCGACTCTTCAGAACCTGAAATGGCCGGTATTCGCGGTGCAGTAATCGGCAGCTTGTTTACACTACTCGTGACATTGTTATTGTCTTTCCCTGTGGGTGTGGCTGCAGCCATCTACCTTGAAGAATACGCCCCTAAGAATCGCCTCACCGATTTTGTTGAAGTGAATATTAATAACCTGGCTGCTGTACCGTCGATCATCTTTGGTCTTCTGGGTTTGGCTATTTTTATTAATATGTTTGACATGCCGCGTTCGATTCCGCTTGTTGGCGGTATGGTCTTAACACTAATGACGCTACCGACCATTATTATTTCAAGTCGTGCTGCGATTAAAGCCGTGCCTCCGAGTATTCGTGAAGCCGCTTTAGGTATTGGTGCGTCTAAAATGCAAATGATCCTGCATCATGTGTTGCCGCTCGCGATGCCAGGTATGCTCACAGGGACTATTATTGGTATGGCGCAGGCCTTAGGTGAAACCGCACCACTGTTAATGATTGGGATGGTTGCATTCATTATGGATGTACCAGGTGCAGTGACAGATCCGGCTACCGTTATGCCTGTACAAATTTTTCTATGGTCAGATAGCCCTGAGCGTGCTTTTGTTGAGAAGACATCGGCAGCGATTATGGTCTTACTGGTGTTTTTAATGGTTATGAATGCGCTGGCAGTTCTCTTACGTAAAAAGTTAGAGCGTCGCTGGTAAGTAACCTTCCTTGTTTATTCAGCTCTTGTTTGTTTTAGAGGTTAGGTAGAATGAGCGACACGACTTTAGATTATGATAGCGCTGTGGGTGTAGCCCCTGAAGCCAAAGTACAAGAATTTACGACTCATAAAGAATCAATAAAGATGAATGAAACAAGATCACCGTCTGAAATTGCCGAAAGCGTCACCGAGACAGTCGGCAAGCCCCTGACTGATAACGCCAAGTTGGCTATGCGAAATGTAGATGTTCACTACGCCGACAAGCAAGCGGTTTTTAATGTTGGGCTTGATATTGGTGAAAACGAAGTTGTTGCATTGATTGGCCCGTCTGGGTGTGGCAAATCAACGTTTCTGCGCTGTTTGAATCGCATGAACGATACGATTGATATTTGCCGTGTATCAGGCAGTATCCAGCTTGATGGCATGGATATTTACGACAGTAAACTCGATGTCGTGCCGTTGCGTGCTCGTGTAGGGATGGTTTTTCAAAAGCCGAACCCTTTCCCTAAGTCTATTTATGACAATGTGGCCTATGGCCCACGCATACATGGCTTAGTGAATCGACGCAGTGATCTTGACGAAATCGTCGAGTCGAGCCTTCAAAAAGCGGGCTTATGGGAAGAAGTTAAAGATCGCTTAGACTCCCCCGGTACAGGCCTATCAGGTGGTCAGCAGCAGCGCCTTTGCATTGCGAGAACGATTGCCGTCAGCCCTGAAGTTATTTTGATGGATGAGCCGTGTTCTGCTTTGGACCCTATTGCGACAGCAAAAATTGAAGAA
>CALIUX010000049.1 GCA_938048505.1 uncultured Pseudomonadales bacterium | reverse complement strand
AGTGATTCAAATTGCTTGGCATCAATGTTGGCTGTGACATCATTACCGGTAAAGTCGAATGATGCGGAGGTAAATTGTTCTTGTGCGAAGGCCGCAGTGCAGTAGCTTGTGGTTGCTGCGATTGATAGCGCTAACAGGTGTTTTTTTGTATTCATAATTATTGTGCTCCTGAAGCAGATTTGCTTATTTATGGCACAATAGTAGCATTCGCATACCACTCCATCATGAATGTTTTATGACAGATTGTTATTTTTTGAAGAAATCTATGATTTTTTTATTGGTTTTTGTAAGGTTTCTTTCTACAAAAACACCTAAAACGCTCTTAAGGCCTTGATTCATCGCACTTTGTTATAAAACACCGTATAATTTTAGTGTTTGGGATCGTATGTAGCTCATGCTAACTCAGACGATGATAAATCAGCATTGCCAAGGCATAGAGTATCGACCTTTTGCCTTATTAAAGTGATGCTTTCTTTGTTTTTCTCAATTCCCCCTGTTAATGGAGTCCTAAGATGGCCGTAGAGCGCACGCTTTCTATTATTAAGCCCGATGCTGTTGCAAAAAACGTTGTTGGTGAAATTTATGCACGTTTTGAAAAGGCTGGCTTAAAAATTGTTGCCGCCAAAATGATTAAGTTGACAGAAGAGCAAGCCGCGGCTTTCTATGCTGAGCATAAAGAGCGCTCTTTTTATGCACGTTTGATTAATTTTATGACCGAAGGGCCTGTTTTTGTTCAAGTGCTCGAAGGGGAAGGCGCCATTGCAAAAAACCGCGAAATAATGGGCGCAACAGACCTTGCTGAAGCTGAGGCTGGAACGATTCGTGCTGATTTTGCCTCAGATGTTACGCGTAATGCTGCGCATGGTAGTGATTCGCCTGAGTCAGCCAATAGAGAGATTCCTTTCTTTTTCTCTCAAAATGAAGTTGTAGGCTAGGTATATTCCTACGCTTGCTGTAATAGGCCGCGTTTCGTTTGGCCTATTATGAGTTTTATGTTTATTCATAGCGTGCGGCGTGTTTTTTACACGCAATGCTATGTGTTAGAAATGTGTTAAATATTCGCTTTTTAAATCGGTGGTGTCTTGAAAAGAACCATTTTGCACTCTTATAGAAGAGTAAGTTGTAGGTAACGTCATGTCAGTAAACGCCTCTCCTAGCGGAGTTGAACTTATCAACCTTTTGGGCTTAAGTGAGGAAAAACTTATTTCCTTTTTTGCCGAAATGGGTGAAAAGAAATTCCGTGCAAAACAGGTTTTGAAATGGATTCACCAGTACGGTGTAACAGACTTCGATGAGATGAGTAATATCTCTAAAGTCTTGCGCGAAAAACTCAAACGTTCTGCCATTGTTTTTGCACCTGAGGTGATTAAGCAGTGGGATAGTGTTGATGGAACACGTAAGTTTTTAATTAAAGTCTCCGGCGGAAACGCTGTTGAGACAGTTTTTATCCCCGATGGTGAGCGTGGCACGTTGTGTGTGTCGTCTCAGGTTGGATGCTCCTTGGATTGCAGTTTTTGTGCAACCGGTAAGCAAGGTTTTAACCGCGATTTATCGTGCGCCGAGATTATTGGTCAGGTGTGGGTGGCGGCAAAATCCTTTGGTCAGCTTGCCGAAAAAGGCCCTCGTAAGGTTACAAATGTTGTGATGATGGGCATGGGCGAGCCGCTCATGAACTTCGAAAATGTCGTCGATGCGATGAATCTGATGATGCACGATCATTGCTATGGCCTTTCTAAGCGGCGTGTCACGCTCAGCACGAGTGGCGTTGTGCCTATGCTGGATAAACTTGGGGATCACACTGATGCCTGTTTAGCCATTTCTTTGCATGCGCCAAACGATGCGCTGCGAAATGAATTGGTGCCTATTAATCGAAAATACCCCATCGCGATGCTGCTCGATTCAGCCAAGCGCTACATCACGGGCTTGCCCGATAATCGTCGTAAAATCACCATAGAATACACCCTGATTGACCATGTGAATGATCGCGTTGAACATGCCCATGAGTTAGCGGAGTTACTACGGGACGTGCCGGTTAAAATCAATTTGATCCCCTTTAACCCTTTTAATCTCTCCGACTATAAGCGTGTCAGCAATAATGCTTTGAGGCGTTTTCAGGATATTCTTGTTGAGGCAGGGTATATTGTTACCGTGCGAACAACCCGAGGTGATGATATTGATGCCGCGTGTGGCCAACTAGCGGGTGCAGTTAATGACAGAACCCGCCGTAGCCAAAGCTATGGCTTATCAGGGGTTGTTTCAGATGACATAGTGAAGATAATGTCTTCATCACCGAGCCAGCCTCAGTAGCGCTTTTGTCTGAGACTCTCGGTTGGATGTGTTATGGAACCTTGCAGCCAATACAATTTAAACAACGATGCAATCGCTGCAACAGTAGTACAACAGGTGCAACAATGACATTATTAAGATTCGTTTCGATGACGTTGAGTGTAATGATCCTATCTGGTTTTTTGGGGGGATGTGTTTCAACGAGTGGAGTGACGAAAACTAAAATTGACCACAGTAAAGCAGCAGAAACCCGCATACAGCTAGGTATGCGTTACCTTGATACAGGCAATCGTGATCAGGCTTTGCGTCAGTTTTTGGATGTTTTGAAAAATGATAAAAAACACCCATTAGCTTTGCAGGGGTTGGGCTTGGTGCATCAGATGAATGGTGAACCGGGGCCTGCTGAAGAAGCCTTTGTGAATGCGATAAAGTATGCAGATGAGAAAAACCTAACTAAGGTGCGCTACAGCTACGGCTTATTTTTATCAAGGCAAAAGCGCTACGAAGATGCTATTGCTCAATTTGATAAAGTCTCTAAAGATTTGGGTTTTGAAAACCGTGCCTCATCGCTCTATTTTACAGGTCGTTGCGCATTAGAAATGGGCAATAAAGAGCGTGCTGAAGCGGCTTTTTTACATGCTTTAAACCTCAAACCTCGAATGGGCTCTGCTGCATTGGAATTATCAGATTTGGCCTTTCAGCAGCAAGACTACGCCACAGCCAAGCAGTATTTAGATCGCTTTAACTCTGTCAGCAAGCCTATTGCACGCAGCTTATGGCTTGGCATACGTATTGAGCGAATTTTTGGCAATAAAGATAAACTGGCAAGCCAAGCACTTGCTCTCAAAAACTTATTTGGCTATTCCAAAGAGTATCTTGAGTACAAGCGTTTAATGGAGCAAAACCCATGATCAGTGTCATAGTGATCGGGCCCATATCGTTATGACGGATACAGTGACCGATAGTTACAGCCCAGGCGCAGTGCTTGCTGGTGCCAGGCAAAAGCAAGGTAAGTCCTTGTCTGATATTTCGCGAGCAACATGCATACTTGAGTGCCATTTAAATGCTCTTGAGCAAGATGATTACGATTCGGCTGGCACTTCAGCAACCTTTGTTATTGGATATGTGCGCTCCTATTCGCGTGTTCTCGATGTGGATGAAAAACCTTTAGTCGAACATGTTGAAAAGCACTTTGAGCAACAGAAGACGCTTCGCCAGCCTGTTGTTCAGGTCAAGAGTAAGCCTTTTTTTATGCGTTTACCCTTTATCGCAGGCCTCGCAGCATTGTTGTTGTTTCTGGGGTTGGGGCAGTGGTTCTTTAATCAAGAGCAGGGGGCTGTGCCGGTATTGAATACCGCAGCACCCGATGTCTCGACTGAACCGACCGCAGCGCCAGCAAAGCTTGATCAGCGGGGCCCACACCTTGTACATAAAGATCTAGTACATCAAAATCTGGTGCATCAAGAACAGGTTCAAGTTGCTGAGCCTCCAAAAACTATTCCAACCAGTGCATTACCCTCTAGTAATGCACTGCCTCCTAGGGAGGCGATTAGGCGTATTGCCCCTTCAGTAGCGCTGCAAGCTGCGGGCAATATTAGGCGTAATAGTGCTGGTCGTAGTGGGGTTAATAATGAGGGTGATAATGAGGGTGATAATGTAGTGCCCGCAACCCGTCATATGGCCATTTCTGAAAGCAAAAAAACTCTCCCTGCGAGCGATGTAGATGGCATCACTGAGCAAGTGAGCACGCAAGTTGCCGGCTCTGATAAGCTCAGTTTGCGCTTTTCAGATGATTGCTGGCTGCAAATTTATGATGCAGACCGGCGCCGCCTTTTGTCTCGTTTGGCTAAAAAAGGGGAGTCTCTAAATCTTGAAGGACGAGCGCCGTTCGATGTCAAGTTAGGCAATGCTGCGGCTGCGATTATTGTGGTGAATGATCGACAGATTGACTTCGAGCCGCCTCAAGGGCGTCGTGTTCTCCGTATGCAAGTGGGTCCCTAAGCAACCCTTAATAATTTAGGCTCTCGTTTGAGGGGCAATATTTTGAGTTGCAGTTTTCATATTTTATTTGTTGAGTATCGTTTCTATGCATTGTGAATCTCCTATCGTACGTCGAAAATCTCGCCAGATTATGGTGGGTGATGTAGCCGTGGGTGGTGATGCCCCAATCAGTGTTCAAAGTATGACCAATACAGAGACCTGTGATGTGGCGGCTACAGTCGATCAGATAACGCGATTGCAAACAGCGGGCGCTGATATTGTGCGTGTTTCTGTGCCGTCAATGGAGGCTGCTGAGGCCTTCGGCAAGATCCGTAAACAGGTTTCTGTTCCGTTAGTCGCGGATATTCACTTTGATTACCGGATTGCTTTGCGTGTGGCGGACTTGGGCGTTGATTGTTTGCGTATTAACCCAGGTAATATTGGGCGAGAAAAGCGTATTCAGGCTGTTGTTGATAAAGCGCGAGACCTTAATATCCCGATTCGTATTGGGGTCAATGCAGGGTCATTAGAAAAAGACTTGCAAAAAAAATATGGCGAGCCGACTCCAGAAGCGTTAGTAGAGTCAGCACTGCGGCACGTTAATATTCTGCAAAGTTATAATTTCGAAGAATTTAAGGTCAGCGTAAAAGCCAGTGATGTCTTTATGGCGGTTGCGGCGTATCGCGGCTTGGCAAAGGAAATAGAGCAGCCCTTACACCTAGGCATTACTGAAGCAGGGGGCTTGCGCTCTGGTACGGTTAAGTCATCGGTTGGCCTAGGTATGCTATTGATGGATGGTATTGGTGATACATTGCGCGTCTCTTTGGCAGCAGATCCGGTTGAAGAGGTAAAAGTTGGATGGGATATCCTTAAAAGCCTTAAGCTGCGTACTAAGGGCGTTAACTTTATTGCTTGCCCAAGCTGTTCGAGGCAGAACTTTGATGTCATTAGCACCGTTAATACATTAGAAGAGCGCTTAGAAGA
>CALIUX010000048.1 GCA_938048505.1 uncultured Pseudomonadales bacterium | reverse complement strand
ATATCTATTTCTAAAGGCCGTATATCACTTATAAAACGTGGTTTATTACTGGTATTCATAGGGCTTCTATATACACCAATCTGGGAAGCAGATATCCTACATTTCTACGGATTCTATTTCTTAATTGCCTCTGTTGTTTTTATGTTTAATGACAGAACACTGCTGCTATTATCAATAATGCTAATGCTAGCATTCCCTAGCTTAATGCTGTTTTTTAATTACGAACAAAACTGGAATTGGGCATCTTTGACCTATGAAAATTTTTGGTCGTTTGATGGAATGGTTCGACATATAGTGTTTAACGGTTTTCACCCAATATTTCCTTGGACTGCCTTTTTAATATTCGGTATGTGGTTGGGCAGGAAAGACCTTTCTCAAAAGGCAACAAGAAAAAGATTGCTCTTAAGTGCTGTAATAACTTTGATTATCACCGAGAGTTTATTTTATATAATCAGACTAACTATCGGAGATGGCACTGCACTGGAAATGACAAACGATGAGGTGAGATTTTTATTTTCAACGTCTATCATTCCTCCTTTACCGCAATACATTATTTCTGCTGGAAGCTCCGCTGTAATAGTGCTGATAGGTTGCTTATATTTTTCTGATACATTTCCAGAAAGCAACATACATAAGTGGTTATGTCAGACAGGAAAATTATCTTTAACCTTGTATGTTGCTCATGTCATTTTAGGTATGGGGATTCTTGAATCTATGGGATTGCTAGTAAAGCAAACAATTAATTTTTCATTATTCAGCGCATTAATATTTTGTGTTTGTGGGGTTACGTTTAGTGTTATGTGGTTTAAATATTTCAAAACTGGCCCTTTAGAATGGCTTTTCCGTAAAGTTGCAAGCTAGCAAGCGACTGTGATCAGCTACTTAGGCAAACCTGACTCTCAACATCAGATTACAAGACAGGTTAAGGCATATAAAAAGAACCGCATAGATTACCTATGACAAGCAATGAAACTGAGCTCTCGAAACCCAAACCCAGCTGGGCAATTTATATTCTGCGCTGCGCTGATGGCAGCTTATACACGGGCGTTACGACTGACCTTAATCGGCGCGTTCAGGAGCATAATCATTGCAACCGAAAAGGCGCAAAATATACGCGCTGCAGGCGCCCACTGACTCTAGCCTACTCAGAGAAAGAGCTTAGTAAGCAGCAAGCTTACCAAAGAGAATACGCGATTAAAAAAATGACTAAAGCCCAAAAAGAATTGCTCATCTGCAACGAGGATTAACCAATTATGTTTATCAAAGCGTTCACGTAAAAGAGCTAACAAATAGCACTAACTAACAAAGTACTAACTAAAAAAGCATCGACTAAAAGCATTCACCCAAAAACCTAGCGCGCCCCTTTACCAGACATCTCTAAACCATATTGATACAGTGCATTCTTTTTCAAGCCCGTTATTTTAGCGGCTAATGCAGCCGCTTTTTTAAGAGGTAGCTCTTCACACAATAAGCCAAGCAAGCGCTCTGCATCTGCATCAATCGCTTTTTCTTTTACTTCTTCAAAGCCGCGTATCATCAAAACCATTTCACCCCGTTTTTGATTAGGGTCCGACGCCAACATCTGTATTACCTCCGCAACAGTACCTGCTAAGAAGGTTTCGAACGTTTTTGTGATTTCACGGGCCACCACAATTTCTCGTTGTCCACCCAAAACAGTCATTACAGATTGCAGGCTGGCCTCAATGCGGTGCGGTGATTCATAAAAAATAAGTGTGCGCGGGTCACTCATTAAGCTCTGCAACACCTGTTCTCTTGCAGCATTCTTAGCAGGCAAAAACCCTTCAAAGCAGAATCGATTACTGGGCAAACCACTCGCGCTCAACGCTGCTACGAGCGCACACGCACCTGGGATCGGCTCAACTCGAATACCTTGCTGCCTGGCAGCATGTACTAAGCGATAACCGGGATCAGAAATCAAAGGGGTTCCCGCATCACTGATTAAGGCAATGCTGTCGCCACGTACAAGCCGGTCAATAATAGCCTGCACTCGAGCATCATCGCTGTGGTCGTGATAGGCCATGGTTTTCGTCTGAATACCAAAATGCTGTAACAACTTAGCACTATGGCGCGTATCTTCTGCTGCAATCACAGAGACTTTGTGGAGAATATCGATAGCACGCGGTACCATATCGCCTAAATTACCAATAGGTGTAGCCACAATATACAGCGTACCCAAAAGAGTACCCGAATCGGTAGGGTCAGACACATTATGCTCCATAAGGTTATGATGTGAGTGAGCGTTGCCTAACGCTCACTCCTTAGTGGGGTAGATTCAATATAATAAATCAGGTCAGTAAACACCGATTTTGTACAGATATGGGTACCGTAAAATGCTCAATGGCGACGTTTCAATGAATACTTTAAGCACAAGCGGAAAGGTTATCGCGTGATGAAAAAGCACTGGTTCAGCCCCCTCGTTGTATCGAGTTTACTCTCAGTCAGCATGCTAATGAGCGGCTGCCAAAGCTCGCCAACTAAAGAGCCAAGCATAAAAGGCAGCTCAGCCATTGCCGCAACACCAGAAGAGCTGTACAGCCAAGCATTAAAGCAGCAGGGCGTAAAAAAGTCAGAGCAATTACTGATTGCAGCAGAAGCGTTTCTTAGAGCTAACAACCCTCAACGCGCATTAGCTATTGTTCAAACAGTACCTGCAGAACCTTTGAGCGACGCACTCTACGTCAAACATACACATATTCAAAGCCACGCCCTTATTAAAACGCAAAATATCTATGAAGCCAAAGGCCTTCTGGAAAGTGATCGCGTTCATGCATTACTCAGGATGCCCTCACCCCCTACGTCATTACTGCCGATTCGCGCGCATCGTGCTGAGCTCTATTACGATTTAGGCGAATGGGAGATGAGTATCACCGAGCGCATTGAACTTGCCGAAGTCCTCGAGCAAACATCAGGCTATACCGATCGTGCGCAAAGCACAGTATTAAGCAGACCCTCGGCAAGTATTTTGAATGGGGGCATTCAACCCATCAGCGCTCAGTCCAGTTCTGTAAGCTCACTTGACGAACACCCAGATCAGCAGATTAACCAAGAGCTGATCTGGATGACGCTCATGGAGCTGGATCTAGAACAGCTTGAGCAAGCACGACAAAAAAACCAACAAAATGGTAAAACGACTGAAGAAGGCTGGTATACGCTTGCCGTCGTCAGTAAAGATAATCAGCGTAACATCAGCCAGCAATATAGTGCCTTGCAGATATGGCAGGCAGAATGGAGTACTCACCCTGCTAACCGGCCTCTTCCCGCTGATCTTGCGCTGATTGCCGACATTGTCAACAATCAGCCCAATAATGTTGCCGTACTACTGCCCACCTCAGGTAAATTAGGTAAAGCCGGTTCTGCGATTCGTGATGGTTTTATGGCCGCTTACTATACGAATCAAGCGGCAGGCGGAACCGTGCCCGATGTAGCCTTTTATGACGTCAGTGAGGGTGACATTAATGCGCACTATGATCTAGCCATATCCGAAGGCGCTGAAGTGGTTATCGGCCCCTTGAGTAAAAAAGATATTGATCAGCTCGCTTTACGGCCACAACTGCCAGTCATCACGCTAGGTTTAAACAATATTGCTGAAGGCGTACATGCACCTAAGCAACTATTCCAACTTGGCCTCGGTATTGAAGACGAAGCGATTCAGGCTGCTGAACGTGCCCATAAAGACGGTAAAGAAACGGCCCTGATTATGGTGCCTAGCAGCCAACAGGGTGAACGCGCAGCACAGGCCTTTACGCGTCATTGGCAATCTTTGGGGGGGAGCATTGCCGGTGTTACACGGTATAGCTCCGACCCTGAATTATCAGGTCTTATCGAAAACGCTATGCGCATTAACGATAGCAAACGGCGTGCAAAACAACTTCAAAGTCACATCGGAGGGTTCAAATTCGAACCTAGGCCACGCAAAGATGTGGATATGATTTTTTTGATGGCCAAACCCCGCCAAGGCCGCCAGATCAAACCACTTTTTGCATTCCACTACGCGGGCCGTATTCCTATCTATAGCACAAGCCGTATTTATGAAGGTAACAGCGCCGGTAACGACTCAGACCTCAATGGTATTCAGTTCAGTCACCTGCCTTGGTTTTTTCAAGATTCACCGGAAAAAAGCTTGGTCACAGCCAATCGTCCTTTGAGCGCTAGCATGCAAAGGTTATACGCCCTAGGTGTAGACACCTATTACTTGTACCCTCGTCTGATGCAATTGCAAGAATCCAAAAACGCCCGCTTTTGGGGGCAAATTGGCATTTTATCCTTAAACGGCCAACGACAATTTTTACGTAAACAACAATGGGCGATGTTTAAAAAAGGACGTCCACACCTATTTCATTCACCTGCCGATGCACCGCCAGAAGAATGAAGTTCGCAACAAAATAAAACGCAATAGAGCATAACAGTTCAAAATCCGCCATTAAACACAGGGAGTGAAGGTAATGAGTACCACCATTGGAATAGCCGGAGAAGCCATTGCAAAACATTATTTAGAGGAGCAAGGCTTAACGTATGTAACCTCTAACTACCGCTGCAAGCTCGGTGAAATCGATTTAATCTTTCGAGATAATGAACAGTGGGTTTTTGTAGAGGTAAAAAATAGAAAAAATGCTGCTTTTGGAAACCCCGTTGAATCGGTCAACCAAACCAAGCAGCAAAAAATCATCTGTGCAGCCCAGCATTACATGCTCAGCCAGCGCCTACCTCATACAACCGCCATGCGCTTTGATGTCATGGGTATGATTAACTTAAACGCTGAGAGTATTATATGGCTGCCCAATGCATTTATTAGCCATTAAGCTAGCGACACGGTGTACTGGCTGCTAAACACAATGCATTAACTAAATACTGTAGTACCGACTAAACATTTTATACACCGAACAATAACCAAGAAGCTATTATCATGTCATCGCAACGCACCTATGAAATGTTTCAAGCCAGCATCGAAGCAAAGATGAATGTTGGTGAAGTGCTTATTCCTCGTATTGAAGAAGCCGCCGATGCATTAGTTCAAACATTACTACACGAAGGTAAGATCCTTGTCTGTGGTAATGGCCCCTCTTCTGCCTTAGCGCAAATGTTCTCAGCCGCTTTGATTGACCGTTATGAAAAGGAACGCCCCAGCCTGCCGGCCATCTGGCTAGGTAGCAACATGGCCAGCTATACAGCAATGGTCACACCTGCTCACTATAACGAAGTATACGCAAAGCCTATTAGGGGACTCGGGCAAGAAGGTGACACGCTGGTTGTGATTACCAGTAGCGGGAACGCGTCTAACCTTATTCAGGCAGTGACCACCGCGCATGAAAGAGGCTTAAATGTTATTGCACTCACTGGGCGCGATGGCGGCGACGTGTCTAGCCTACTAGACAATCACGATATTGAACTCAGAGCCGACATTGATTCGCGAGGCAGGATTCATGAAATCCACCTCCTTTCGCTTTATTGTTTATGCGACCTTATTGACCACAACTTATTTGGTATGGAGTAATCATGTATCTCACCTCTTCTTATCAGAAAGCCATACGTTTTGTACGCGCTTTACTTATTTTGTCATTCTTGATCAGCGGCTTTAATTTATCAGGCTGCACACAATTTTTATCTGCTACACATAAAAGCCCTGTTCACCAAGACCCAGGTCAAAGATCAAGAGGCGAGAAAATTGATGATGTGCAAATCAAAAGGCATTTAAAGGTCAATATTGATAAAGCCGACCCCAAACTCAAAAAGGCCAATATTAATGTCGCAAGCTACAACGGAATTGTTTTGCTGACAGGGGAAGTGCCAAATCAGCAGTTGCGCGAAGTAGCTGGTGCCATAGCGCGCGACATGACAGCAGTAAGACAAGTTAATAATGAGATACAAATTGCGAGCAAGTCGACCATTTTTTCACGCACAAACGATAATTGGATTGCAACAAAAATCACAGGCAAGATTGTTAAGAAAAAATTAATAGAAATTAACCGCGTGAAAATCATTGTCGAAAACCGCATCGTCTACATTATGGGCCTACTAACCGAAAAAGAGGCAGCTGCCATTGCAGAGGTTGCCAGCACGACCAAAGGCGTTAGGCGTGTTGTACGTGCAGTAGAGCTAGTTCCTGAGCATGAACGCGCACCGATTTAAAACAATAGAATCAAACAGAATATCCAATATTGAAGGCTACTGAGAAGAATCACGGTATAGCGTTCAACGTAATGGCATAATATTGAACGTGTCATCAAATAGCCATAAAAGCTGCATGCATTTGTCACAAAATGAATTTAACATTTTCAGTTATTGTTAACTTAAAAATAATAACGATGACTCATGCGAATATTTCAAGCAATTCAGCACGCGGATGTCCTTACTTTTAGGTGGTGCCTCAAGCTTAAACACCGTCAAACGGTTATTGGGCTGAGCCGCATTGTTTCCTATACCGCCAATGGACCTTTCTATGTTTTAGCTGGCTTATTATTTATGCTGGCAGAGCATTGGATCTTGGTCAAACTCTTAGCGTTCGGGTTTGTGCTCGAGCGTGCAGTGTATTTCATTTGCAAAAATACGTTTAAACGCAACCGCCCTCCCGAAGCCATTCCGGGGTTTACTAGCGTGATTAGACCATCTGACAAATTCAGCTTTCCATCAGGTCATACATCTGCTGCCTTCCTTGTAACGGTTGCAGTCAGCTGGGCATTCCCCGCTATGGCTTGGGTACTCTTCCCGTGGGCTCTATGTGTTGGCGCAGCACGTGTCATGCTGGGCGTACACTTCCCTACTGATGTTTTAGCAGGCGCTACATTAGGTAGCTCTTTATGCTTAATACTGATTAGTCAACTGGTATAACAATGAAAATACTCTATGGCGTACAAGGGACCGGCAACGGTCACATTACACGCGCGCGTGCATTATCCAAAGCCTTTAACAAAGCCAATATTGAAGTCGATTATCTTTTTTCAGGGCGTGATAAAGACAAATTCTTTGATATGGAGCCGTTTGGGAGATGGCAATGTAAAAAAGGGCTGACCTTTATTCATAAAGCAGGTCAGCTCAGCATACCCAAAACAATCGCGCACAATAGCCTTCGAACACTTTTACGTGATATTCGAACATTAGATTTAAGCGGCTATGATTTAGTGGTGACAGACTTTGAACCCATTACAGCATGGGCGGCAAAAAGACAAAATGTAACGTGCATTGGCGTGGGGCATCAATATGCTTTTTACAGCAATGTACCTAGGCGCGGCGATAACATTATGTCACGCGCTATCATGCGTCATTTTGCACCTGCAGATGTACACCTAGGCTTGCACTGGCATCATTTTGACCAACCTATTCTACCGCCTATTGCAGAAGTGCATACCTCTAAGCACGCACCGGAAGAGAATAAAATTGTAGTCTACCTGGGGTTTGAATCCCACGATGATGTGATTCGGCTTTTAGAGCCCTTTAAGAACTACCTGTTTGTCGTTTATGGTCCGTATGAAAAGTACCAAAACTATGATCATATACAGTTAAAACCGCTATCGCGCGAAGGATTTCAGCGTGATCTATCCAGTGCTTCAGGGGTGATTTGTAATGCAGGGTTTGAATTGGCTAGCGAAGCGATTCAATTAGGGAAAAAACTGTTAGTAAAACCGCTTCAAGGGCAAATGGAACAGTTATCCAATGCAAGAGCGCTAGAAGAGCTTTCTTTAGGAATGACAATGGATACCCTAGAACAAAATAAAGTTGCTCATTGGCTTAAACATGGTCACGCCAAGCAAGTAGCTTACCCTGATGTTGCAAGTGAAATCATTCAATGGATGCAAGAAGAAAGTGGCAGCTGGAAGAACACTCAAAAGCTATCAGATAAGCTATGGGCACAAGTAAAAGCATTTAAAACAAGAAGTGACAAAGCAGAACAACCTCAAGAGCCGGTTATCCCAGACGAAAGCTTACAGCCCACTTAGCATTTTTACTGTAGCTTAATCTAAAAGTTAAAAATTAACGCTCATGACCCATAATCACTATGAGGTCATGAGCTAGCTCACGGAAGGCAAAAAGCCTCATCAAATGATGATATCAAAGAAAGCATATCATCATTTATTTACATTGAATGAGGTGGGTTTTATTGAGCTGCGGGCGTTGTGCCTTGATAGACACTCCAATTACCAATAATCTCATCCACAACAACAGACCCTACCTTGTAAGCTGATTCCAGTGCAACATCCAGCCCTGCATAATCCTCACCTTCTTCGATCAGGTTTTGCACTGCTGTTTTATTCGGTGGCTGCATGGTGTAATTGCTACCGGTACGCAGGACTAATAGTCGATTCACATTAGCGCGGTCAATTTGCGTTAAATAATTCAATGACAAATAAGTGCCCGTATCTTCCATGGCGCTCGTTACAAACTCACCTACACCATCAGTCCAGTACTTTACCCAGTTATTTGCCCAAGTATTATGCAATTCACCATGCCAAAAAGTCATCGCAGCTAACTGATCACCCTTCATAACAAAAGGCTTTCGCTTTGCATTAGGATGCTGAGTGTATTGGTTTCGTATATCAGACAGAGAGGCATCATCATCAATTTCAACATTTTTTGTCAGTTCATAAGCCCAATTAACAAAGGGCAAATTCAGCTGGTACACCTCACCTAGCGGGCGCTGTTTATTTGGATCATAAGGCTTCTGAGTAAACAAAGGGAAATAGCCTGTATCCCAATCCTTAGGCGCTTCACGCATATCGATATGATGCGCCAAATCACCATCAATTAGATTTTCTGCCCATGCAGCTGAACCTACTGAGGCATCTTCGGGGTCTATGCCAGCAATACCTGCAACCAGCCAATAACTTTGGCTCAGATCAAACCGCGGATCCATGCCCAAGGCCATAATGGCAGATGATGATTTAGCCGTACCAATACCTGTCACTATTACCATAATGCCACTCTCATCGTTGTAATAAATGTCGTGATGAGAATTTTTGAAGGGAAATCGCACATTGAGGTTTCGGCGCTCCTTCCATAGCTGAAACTCACCTGCCTTATCGCCTTCATCTTCACCAATTTCGAACATAGTCACAACAATAACTTTAGGTTTTATCGGCTCAACCGCTGAAGAAACATTCAACGCTGTTGGCGTTGTCCCACACCCAGCTAAAGTAGCGATAACAAACATAACAACTATAGACATAGTGTTTGAAATCAGCTTGCCTACACCAACACGATCAACAGCCCGAACAGGCAATCTATTAAACTTCATTTATTCACCTCAAATTTATAGCCGCATCTAAAGTGATACGACTAAAGTTACAACAATCAGATAATTAAAAAACAGGCTATTAATTGCAAAAACAGACCACCACCAAATGAAAATGACTATTTTTGATTCTCTTTAGCCTCTTCAGAAAAGCATAATTGATAACGCTTACACAAGAATCCATAGCTTATGGGTTTACTAGTCTTTAAAATCTTATTTGGATTCTTACGGAATTGGCGCTGAAAGATCATTACTCTCGATTCATAATCTGAAAGCTTTTTTTGCTTTATGTTATCTTCTAAAAAACTGTGACTTAAAGAATTACGGCCTAATGAAATTAGTTCAGACCAAGACAAATTAAATTCTTTAACAGCAACAAAATATTCATCTGTCATATTGGAATCCCACATTCCCCTGTCATCAGTTGAGAGTGCAACGGGGATGCCTGTGCGCAGGTACTCAGGAAATGGATGCTCAGAGTATTGCCCGACATACTCCAACAACAAGTTGCTCACAAGATTGATTTCAACCAAGAAATCATTATTTCTCATCAATAACAGCGTATCGGGATCCGTGATTAAATTGACGCCATGCCCTATGCGCTGAGCACCCAGCAAGAGTGTATCTTTAACATGCTTATTGGGCTCATCCACCTCTCCTGCGTGTATAGCCAAATTAATTTTAGGTATCTTTTGCCGAAGTTTTCTTAGGGTACTTAAAAAGCGTAGAGGATAACCTTTATCGTTATCTTCTCGCCCGACCATATTTATCCCTACATACAGATCACGATTTTGATCAACAAAACGATAAATCCATTCTAGATCTTCCTCTGCATTATCAATAAAACGCAATAGGTAATACTGCATTCTGACTGTTACGCCAGTCTCTTTTGCATCTTTACGGCTTATACGCTCACGAAATATATCAGCAACCGCTTCTGGAGAATAAAAAGTACCATCCAGTTTTTTATAATACCGAGTACCTTCTTGCAGTTCCAAATAGACAATACCTTCTTTACTGAAAGCTTGCATATTCTTGTAGATCATCTCTGCAAGGATATAGGGGTTAGCAGCAAGATCTTTCAGTCTCTGCCAGTGTGTTTGAAAGAACTCTTCTCGCCCCTCATGCGCCTTATCTAGCCGGATACTGCTTAACCATCCAGCTTTTTCTTGAGGGGTTAAATCTTCAAGCTTTTTATACTCTTCTTTTTCACAATCCGTTAGAGCGTCATAACTGCTTTTTTGTAAATTAACAAAGAGCATAAGATAAGGCGAAAAACCAAACATATTGCCGCCATACCCAGGGCAATTATTTATCTTTACCTTGGTGTAATACTGATAACCGCGATTAATGTCTTTATTAAGCGCAAGCTCATACCACCACTCACTGAAGTTCGAGCCTGATAAGTGATTATGCAAATCAGCGCCTTTAGGTAGAGCATAAAGAAACTGATAAAGCTCAAAGTCTGTTGCACTTTTTTTGAATGATTCAAACCATCGCTCATCTGAATAAGCCTTATGACCATATGCAAGTAGCGCGCAAGCCATTAACAGTAATGAATAATATACTCTTCGCCTTAAAGACATAAAACAACCCAAAATCGCCAATAAAAAAGGATTTGACACTACTCATATAGATCGAATAACAAAGCATAAAACTGAATTTTCAGTTGTATGCTTCCTAAATGAGCAATATTAAATACTTATATCATTAATCAAATGACTTTCTAAACTCAATCCCAACATACCTAGGTTCATTAACAAATGCAGTGGGATTCAAAAAATCTAGCGCTCCTTCAGCAACAATTTCATCCGTAATATTGCGGGAAACGAGCGCAATATCAGTACTGCGATCTGGCGTTTTAAAGCCAATTCTTGCACCACCGATCCAGCGTTCAACCGCGACAAACTCTACAGATTCATAAAGGAAGATATTCGAGTCTGTACGGTAATTCCAATCCGTCGAGAAATACGCTACACCCAAATCGAAGGGGTACTCATAATCGAGCTTAATATTAGCAATCCACTCGGGCGCTCTAGGCAAGGGGTTACCATCTACCGAAACAAGATTCACCTCACCAAAAAAGCCATCAAACGTCTCAACAACAGGATCTAGGCTTGTACATAAAGGGTTAGAAGAACACTGCTCAACGAGCAAGCCAGGGTCATCAATTTCGGTATTGTTGTAACTTAGGTTAAAACTCACTCGAAAGTTATCAGTAATTATTGCCTCAAGGTCTGTTTCAAAACCTGAACCTAAAGTTTTATCTGCATTCAATAATTCATTTGTGTTACCAGACCCACCTGTAGCCGTCAGCTGCTGATCATCTATTTCATAACGGTAAAGAGTGGTGTTCCAGCGTAGCTGATCGCCAAAGTAGTAGCTCTTAAAACCAACCTCATAAGATAAAACATCTTCTGTATCGGCTTGGCTAGTAAATCCAAAGCGCCCCAAAGTCACAGGGCCACGGGAGGCTGTTGCAGCCCTCGCATAGAGGCTCAGGTCATCGGTCATTTCATAATTGAGCGCCATTTCCCAATTAAAATAATCATCATCTGCATCAATCGTTGCGGCTGGTGCTTGCGAGCCTGCTCCAGGGATAACTTCAAGGTCTTTATCATCGCTGGTATAACGGCCGCCAACGGTCATAGAAAGATCATCAGAAAGCAAAAATTCAACTTGGCCAAATAGTGCAGCAGAATCGGTTTGTTGATCGACTTGGGTGAGTGATGTTGAGTTTCCATCATTATCAAAGTCTTGACTGTCTACGACAATATCTTCATCAAGTATAAATAAACCTACCTGATAAAAGAGTGCATCACTCTCGCCAGACAGTCTTAGCTCTTGTGTAATTTGTGAATGATCTGACAGGCCATCACCCGAAGCAACACTAAAGGGTGCTAGACCACCATCAACATCTGCCTGACTAGAACTTTCAAGCGTATCGTAAGACGTTATCGATGTCAGTGTCATATCATTAAAATACCACTCCACCTGAGCGCTCGCGCCAATATGATCAAGATCGAAACCGGCCTCTGCATCATGCGAAACAACCGTTTCATCAAAGCCAGGGCGCAAACCTTCTGTCCCTGGCGTAAAGGCATTAGCATAGAATATTTGTGGCTGATTACCGTCTTGATGAAAGCCGTGGAGTTTAAAGAGTAGTGACAAATCATCAGAAGGTTCTACACCAATCTGAAAACGGTAGCTTAGCTCATCAAACCCGCCAAAATCATCACCATTTGAATCACTGACTGTGTTATTGATCCAATCTCCACGTCGCAGATAATTAAAAGCCATGCGACCATTCACTGAATCAGACAAAGCTCCGCCTGCTGCGGCTTGAGCATTCAACGTCTCACGACTACCGTAGCTCAGTGATGTTTGAGCACTGTAATCGCTAGAAGGTTTGACAGAATCTATTTTGACAACACCTGCCGTGGTCCCCCTACCAAAAAGCGTTCCCTGAGGCCCTTGTAATACTTCAATGCGCTCAATATCAAATAACGGCAAACTCTTTAAGACTGAATTCTCTAAAACAATATTGTCATAGATCATGGATACAGGCTGGGTTGCATTCACATCAAAATCGTAATTCCCCAAACCCCGGATATAAAAACGCGGAGATTGTCGACCATTAGATGATTCAATCTGCAAGCTCGGCGCACGTGCGGCCAATGCACGAATATTTTCACCACCGGCAAGCAATTCTTCAACGAATTCCCCTGTGATTGGCGTCACCGCTGCTGGAATTTCTTGCAATGTTTGCGCACGTTTCTGGGAAGTAACAATCACTTCCTCTAAGATAGGAACATCATTTGACTGACTCCAAGCACTCAAGGGTAAAGCAAGCGCGACAATTGACATCGCATACACTCGAGCCTGCTGTCTCTCGAAATAAAAATACTGATTCACTAAAACACCTCACAACAAAGTAAAACAACTTCCCTCAACATTTTTACTAACTGATCAACAGCCATTACTCAGGCATTAAGAACAATCATTCTTATCTATCGAAAATAAAAATAGAGGTCATGAGACTCACACGCCCATTTAAAAGGCA
>CALIUX010000047.1 GCA_938048505.1 uncultured Pseudomonadales bacterium | reverse complement strand
GGGGTTGTTCTGTGTTGGCAATATTTCCCACTGCTGGCCTTGCATGAATTGATTGTTGGAACCAAAACTTTGGCAGCCTGCTATTAGCCAACTTATGGCTGTGAGGCATATTATGCATGCGCTTTTTTGGATGAGTGAGATAAAAGCATCAGTATTGGAGCGCTGTCCTTGGCTCTTTGAGGGTGTGAATAATAAACTGCTGGTCATAAAGTCATTCGTATTGTGATGGTGAAGTCAAAAAGACTAACACCATCACGTTGCACTGCAAGCATCGCACCCTAAGGGTTTGATGTTCTATTGATTTCGTTGACCCATTCCTTTGGATATAACCTATTTCGTTGTCTTTTTCGTTATTGATCGCATGTCTAACAATCGTTAGGCATGCCCCAAGCATTGATCATTCGGTCATTGAAGCGGTTGTTTGCAGCGGTATTCACCGATTCGACAAAGTCACACATAGCTGCTTTAGCATTATCTCTTTCGGGCTTTTTGGTGATTTCTTTAAAGATATCACGCAAGGTTTCAGGTGTACTATCTTGCAGTATGCGAGACATCATTGCCGCCATTAAATCTTGTGGCCTGTATTCGCTTGTTGATCCATTTTCAAAAGTTTCATGAAATTTTAAGTTCTCTTTTTCCCAGTCGTTGAGTTTATCAATCAGCCTTCCGGGTGTGGACTCTTTCGATTCCAGCGCAGCATCACCTCCCAGTTGATGCATGCAGACGCCTGCCATGACATGCGGCATGCCTGTGCTCCATCTATCTGCGGGCCAGATGCCCTTTTTATAGAATGGCTCGGCGAGTGAACCTCGGCCCATTTCATAATACAACATCCAATGAGGCAGTACGCTCTCTGGGCTTCTTGAGGCCGTATTGGCCCAGCCCCTTGACGCTTGAGCTTTCAGCTTGTTACCGCAACCTGCCGCATTGACTGTGCCGCACTTCATGGGCTCTTCTCCAACGACCGCTAAAACTTTTTTAGGGCCAAAATTTGCGTCGTTTTCGAGACGCGCTTTGCGATCCAGCACCAGTTCGTATAGTGCATTACACTGCTTATACCAACCCAGCCAGCGGTCAGCATTCTCTTGTGAGATAACATCCCATGTGTAGTACACAATTTCATCTAATAGCCATGCATGTTTTTGGATTGTACCGTTATTAAACGATTTAAACGGCTTTTGGCCTTGATAAATCGCTAAGGGCTCACTGTCATTCGATGAGTCGATAATCGAAAAGTTAAACATGCGAGATGGCCCTTTTAAGCCTTGTCCATTCAGCTGTATGGTAGCCGTCACTTCTAACTGATAGTCGCCCGCTGAGCCCCCCCAAGCTTGAAAGTCTTCTGGGCCTACGCCTTGTTCTGTGATGGCAAAAGGTGGTGCATTGCTGATGCTTTGCTCACCACTGACGTTAAAAATAACCGATCGAGCAAAGCCGTTGGGTTCGGCTTGTAGGGTGATTAATTTATTGGGTAATGAGGCAAGGTCTAAGGTCATATTGTTGGTTAATTCAGCAATAGGCATATCGTTTACTGAATCGATAATCGTGACCGACTGAATAGCGGGGGCCGTATTCGCACAGCCGGTATTCTCAACAGACGTATTGGCAGGTGTCATCAAGCATTGATCGTTTTGATTGGTGATGCCGTCGTTGTCATCGTCCTGCTTTGGGGGGGCAACACGCGTAATACGTATACCCGATAAGATGGCGTTGTCTTTGACCGTCTTAAGCTCGATGTTGAGGTTGCCTCCATCAAAGCCTAGTAGGTCGTGGTTTACGTCAAAGGCTTTATTTTTACCACCGGCTGCTTGAAAAATATCAAGGGCAGATGAAATGGTTTCATCTTGTATCAGGATATCAAGAGAGCGTTGGTTTGCGTTTGACCAAAAGGTTTCGTTGAATAAAAGCGCAACACGATAGTCGCCTTGTTCAAGAGGAACTGAGTAGGTAAAGTTGCCTACTCGAATGCTTTGGTATAGTGCATCGTCTTCGGTGTTGTTGACATCATTGTTTGATCGAGACAATCTGCCGCCAGCAGAATATTGGTCTGTTTTATACAGTACGCCATCTGTGCCATAGACCTGCGTGCCGCCGATATTAATGCCTATTTGCTCAACGCTCACCATTTGCTCAATGGCGCAGCCTGTCGCATTCACCGTCGCTTGTGCGGGTGTATCTGAACAGAGGTCGCTGGTATTAATAATGCCGTCTTGATCAATATCGTTTGAAGTACTGCTTGATTGTACTGACGATTGAGTGATTGCACTGTTGTTCTCGCTAGCGCTGCTGCTCATTATGATCGTCAGACTACTGCTGGTAATGGGTGAAGCGCTTGAGAGTGTGAGCGTTGAAGAGTTTGCTTCTGAAGAGGCTTCACTCGAAGGTTTGCTTGAGTTAGTGGCCGTACTTGAGCTAAAAACTTCATCTGAACTAAAAGTCGTATTCGACGAGCTAGGTGGTGAACTAGATAGCGTTTGCTCTTCTTGGGGCGCGCCTCCGCAGGCTTGCAAAAGACTCGTACTAATCAGTGCGCCGAGCAGTAGTCGATAAGACATAGAAACTCTCTTTGTTATTATGACAAAACAAAACTTACCTTTGAGCATATCATCCCATTTTTGACGAATGGCTCGTCATAGCATGTTCACACTTTCTTATGTGAGAACGGTTATTCATAGAACATTTTGAGTGTTTGTGAATAAAGCCTCATTCTTGCCGCGCCAGCATTTAAAGCAGATTTACATTTAGCATCAGTATTTGTCTCGTGGCAGTGCATAAAGCTAACTGTTCAACAATCAGCCTTTTTGGTACCCTTCGCGCCCTAATTTGAAGTGTCCTGTAGCTTAAGCAGCTGCTGCCTGTCACGAATAAAGGCTAAAGAATAGATGGCAATACGCGTTAAAACTCCCTGCATTGGTGTTTGCTCAACCGGCATTGGCGACAGTGTTTGTCGTGGGTGTAAACGCTATATGCATGAAGTCGCCAGCTGGAATGGCTACACGGAAGATGAGCGAGTCGCTATTTCATTGCGTCTTGATAAGCTCCTTGTTCAAGTACTCGAAAGCCGAATAGAGGTCTTTGATGAGGCGCTACTATTGCATCAGCTGCAAGCGCAGCGAGTTCGTTATCATCATGAACAATCGTCTCTGTCATGGGTGTTTAGTTTAATCAAGGCGGGTGCAAGCCAGATTACGCGCTTAGAGGATTTTGGAGCGCGTGTTTTACCGGCTTATAAACACATGTCCTTGGTTGATTTAAAAAAAATGGTCGATGAAGATTTTTTTGTTTTATCAACGGTACACTATGAACGTTACTTCTCATCACCTCCCAATACTGAGTCGTTTTTAACTTAGTGGATCTCAGTCTAGCGGCTCTTAGCCTAACGGTTTTTAGTCTAACGGTTCTTAGTTTGATGGTTTTAAAATGGATTGTTTTAAAGTATTCGAGATAAGCCGCCCAGAGCATCCACTGAAACACAACGGCATAAACTACTCGCCTGCTTCGGTAGGCTTGTTACTGCTTTTCAAATTTTTATGAGTAACTAACGTGCAAGAAATACGTGAATTTTTATTATGCGAAACGCCCGATGCATGGGTGCAAGAAGCACTCAATAATCTCGATACGCTTTTGATCGATCATGCCAACTGTGAAAAAAAAGCGGCCAGTACGGCAATGAATTTGATGTATCGTTATGTTGATGACTTTGAGTTACTCAACAAAATGAGTAAGCTTGCCCGTGAAGAGTTGCGTCATTTTGAACAAGTGATTGCGATTATGGAAGCCAGAAATATTGCTTACAATCCCAATATAAACGCTAGCCGTTATGCGGCAGAGTTACGTAAACCTGTGCGCACATTTGAACCGGCAAAGCTGGTTGATACGTTGATTGTCGGCGCGATTATTGAGGCACGCTCATGTGAGCGTTTTGCAAAAGTCGCCCCACACTTAGATGATGAGCTGCAAAAGTTTTACCTGTCGTTACTAAAATCCGAATCACGCCATTTTTTAGATTACTTAAGCTTGGCTAAAAAAGTGGCTGGTGATGAAGCCATTGATGATCGTATTGAGCTGTTCCTGGAGCGCGAAAAAAACCTTGTGCTCAGTGATGATGCGCATTTTCGATTTCATTCCGGTATGCCAAGCACTGCCGAGGCTTCGTCCCCGTAAATATTGGCTTCTAATAAGTATCGGCTTGGATAAAATTGAGCGATTGGGGTGGCGTGAATCGTTTTGGTTGAGTCGATTGGTCTGATAAAACACATTTAATTGTGATTTAATGAACGGGCTCCGTATTGGTTTTATTAATACATGTTCGTCTAACTGAAAAAAGTAGAATCCAATGAAAACAGTT
>CALIUX010000046.1 GCA_938048505.1 uncultured Pseudomonadales bacterium | reverse complement strand
TGAATGCGGCCGCCTAAGCCATGATTATCGACTTGGCGCTGGTTTTGAGGGTCCATCCAACGAATGGCCCACGCCTCAAGTTGTGATTGTTTAACGTTTAAGTCCACGCATTCAAACTCAACTTTATGCCAAGCAATCGGTTCAAAGCGCACTTTCAGTTTTCGCTGCCAGGTCAGGCTGTCTGCATCAAACGTTACATGTGTTTTGGGTTCAAAATTAACAATTTGATTGGCTTCATGATCGACCATATCAAAGCGTGACCAGCGAAAGATTTCTGGCTGTCCCTCTACACCATCAAAATTTCCTAGCGCCTCAACTTCAGCTTTAGGAAATTGACCTTTAAATTGTGCAATCGCATCAAGGTAAGCATTCAAATAATGATTACGAATATTCGTTAAATAACGCTGAAAGTCTTTCATAAATAAAACCTAACTCTTATAGAAAATGCGCTCCAATTATTTAGACCATGTCTATTATGAAGTGACAATTCTCTTATTTTTTTAATATTATTCTGATCGATAAGGGTTAAAAATAAGCATTTAATGAAACGCTATGCCGCATCAATATTACAGCAAGCATGCCAATAAAAAAAAGGGGCAACTGCTGACGCTTAAGCAAAGCGATAAGCCACGCTACAATCCAAGCTCTGATATAGCTTGATCAACTTGCTTCTGCAACTTTTGCTCCCACTGACTCTTTTGCTGCTCAACTACTGCTTGTATGATCTGCTGCACAGGCAGCTCATACCCTTCACAATTTGCCATAACCGGTGGCACAGTGACAGCAATAGAAACATCTACTTTCAATTTTTTTTGCTT
The DNA here is from genome assembly GCA_938048505.1 of uncultured Pseudomonadales bacterium. Taxonomy (GTDB): domain Bacteria; phylum Pseudomonadota; class Gammaproteobacteria; order Pseudomonadales; family Cellvibrionaceae; genus Marinagarivorans. The sequence continues at coordinate 15,084 of CALIUX010000046.1, read as the reverse complement.
AAAATCCACATCAAAAAATAACTTGGCAGGTGCAATGAAATCGGCTTGGCAATTGGCTTGTACTTTAAGCAGCATCAGATCAGTATTAATATTGCCTCGCAACGAGGCTTTGACAGGTAGCGTAACACTCATCTTGTCACGGCTGCTATCAAGTACTGGCTTACCCGCCTTAGTCATTTTAATGCTGCGTTTACCCCCCATCCACGGCGCGTCTTTTTCTTCATGCAGTACCAATGGAATATGAGTATTGAGCGCCATAGCAAGCAATTTTGCTGCGGCCGTTTCTTGAAGAGGGGTTGCTCGCGAGTTTTTTGGCTTTGCAAGCGGCTTCTGTGCAGATGGCTTAGATGTTGGCTTAGGTGATGGCTGCACGACAGGTGCATTTTGCGCATTGGCAGGTCCTACCCAAGCCATACCACCAAAAGCCATACACACCCCAAATAGGCATAACGACTTCAAAAGCTCATAAATAGAGCGCTTAAAAGACTGAATATCAATTTTAAGGATGTGTTTTACAGCAAGCATATCTATCGCATTTTTATATTAAGCTTTTAGAGTTGACTAAGAGACAATCAAACAACATTTACATTGCAGTATTTAAAAAACAAGATTCAAAGAATCACTACTTCTGAGTTGATTAACTTTGCTCAAAGCCAAAGGTTTTTTCGAGCGCCTCAATAAAGTGTTGCAGCTCTAGCGTCATAATCGCAAACTCAGCATCAAACTCTTCTGCTGCTGTTTCAGCATGCGAATCAGCCGCTTTATCTTTGATGTCATCGCCAAAACGCAAGCGCTTAATCGCTAAGTCATCTTCGATAACACCGCTGATCATATCACGCCAATTAAACGCTAATTTATTGACCGTCATGCCAGAATGCAAATGATTTAGGACTTCATCTGCCGTGAGGTCTTGCTTTTTACAACGAATAACACGCTCGTCTTTAGCTGCTTTGAGTTCACACTCATCACCCAGTTCAAAGCCTGCCGCGGGTGACTCCAACAACCAATGCGTTAAATGCTGCGTAGGCGGACTTTTAGCACTCACGGGCACGCAAGGCAGCGAACCTAAGACTTCTCTTAATGCCGACAACAATGCCTCAGCTCGCGAGGCCGAACTACTATTGATCACAACGTAGTTTTGCTGGGTGGCAATGTAAGCGTAATCTACCGCATTTTTGACAAACGCTTTGGGCAATAGCTCAAAGATCAGCTCATCTTTTAAGCCATCACGCTCTTTACGGCTAACACGACGCCCTTCTTGATCACTGATAGCTTGTACTTTTTCCTCTAGGGCTTCACGCACAACACCAGCAGGCAAGATTTTCTCTTGGCGCTTAAGGGCAACCATCATAAAACCGGGAATAGCATGCACAAGCAGATCAGAGTGGCGCCCTAAAGGCGGCACAAAGCCTTGTCGCTGCAAATCCAGCTTGCCGCAAGGCTCAAAGGTTTTACCACTAAGATGCTCATTGAGCACCTCAGCAGTTAGCGAAAAAGCCTCATTTAAGCGATAAAGGCGAAGGTTTTTAAACCACATAACATTTATCCGCTTACTTAGCTAACAATCGCAATCAGCTCAACTTCAAATACCAGTGCTGCATAAGGCCCAATTGCACCACCAGCACCACGCTCACCGTATGCAAGATCATAAGGAATCGATAAACGCCACTTCGAACCTACAGGCATCAACTGCAGCGCTTCTGTCCAGCCTGCAATAACACCATCAACGCGAAATTCTGCTGGCTCACCACGATCCACTGAGCTATCAAAAATCGAACCATCTATTAGTGTGCCGTGGTAATGAGTGCGAACAGTCGACGTTTTAGTTGGCTTTTCGCCACTGCCTTCTGTCATCACTTCATACTGCAAACCCGACTCAAGTGTGACAACACCCTCTTTTTTAGCATTTTCAGCAAGGAAGGCTTCGCCTTCTTTCGCTTGATCTTTGGCCTGCTCCGCTCGTTCAGCTTGAATACGCGCACTGATTTCTTTAAATGCAGCATCCAATTCAGAACGCTCAACAGCAAATTCTTTACCTGCAAACGCATCCTTTAGACCATCGGTTACGGCATCTATGTCCATCCCGTCAAAAGGGTTGGCCAACAATTGATCACCTAGCTGACGACCAATACCATAACTTACTTTTTGCTCTGTTGAGGCATATTTAGACATAACTGCTCCTGCGCAATATATAGAGTGTCATAACGAAAAGGCTGCGCAGTCTAGCATAGGCCGCAAGCATTTACTTTTGCCTAACAAGACCGGCCAATACTACTTCTGGCAAAGTGTGCAATAAACAGTTGTTCGGTTTTGAAGGCGCTTTTCAGTTAGAGGTTTTGCACAGTGCCGGCAGGGCTCGCCCCCTCGCCCATAAACATTAAGCTGCTGTGCAAAATACCCTGGCTTCCCATCCCCACCTACAAAATCCCTTAGAGTTGTCCCACCTTGTGTAATGGAGCGCTGTAAGACCCTTTTAATTTCACTGACTAACCGCTGGGCTTTGGGGTGCGACAATTGACCTGCGCTCTTTAACGGATGTAACCCAGCGGCATGCAATGCCTCATTAGCGTAGATATTGCCCACACCCACAACCACTTTCGCATCCATCACAAGCTGTTTAAGCGGCACTTTTCGGCCCTTCGCTTTACTTACCAAGTATTCAGCTGAAAAGTCACCAGACAGAGGCTCAGGGCCCAAATGCGATAGCAAAGAATGCGCTTCAACTGCAGGGCCCTCATGCCAAACAAAGGCACCAAAGCGGCGAGGGTCATTAAAACGCAGGATATACCCGCCTGAAAACAGCATATCGATATGGTCATGTTTGCCTATCGGCGCGAGTGTTTCAACAACACGCAAACTACCAGACATCCCCAAATGAATGAGCAATGTGCCATGCTCAAAATGCATGAGCAGATATTTTCCTCGGCGAGATAAGCTTTTGACTCGATTTCCAGGTAAATGCTCTGCTAGCGTACTATCTACCGGCCAGCGCAAACGGCCATTACGCACTACAAAATGCTCTAGCGTTTTTTGCTCACAAAACGGTGCAACACCGTTTTTGGTAGTTTCAACTTCAGGTAACTCGGGCATAAAAAGACCTTTTGCTGATAGAACCCAACCGGTCGGTTAGCCTCTGAACCCAAACCGGCTTAAATAACTAATATTATTTATCATTTAAGTACGAAGTACGGATAAAAACTAAAATGCAGTCACCCATAACGCAAAAAACCCAGCAAAAGCTGGGTTTTTTTATAAAGCCATCATCAACTACTTGATTTTGCCTTCTTTGTACATCACATGCTTACGAACAACAGGATCATATTTTTTGATCTCCATTTTCTCAGGCATAGTGCGCTTGTTTTTAGTTGTGGTATAGAAATGGCCAGTACCGGCACTTGAGTTCAAACGGATTTTATCACGCATGGTTTATTCCTCTTAGCGAGTGGGCCAAATTATACTTTTTCGCCGCGAGCACGAAGCTCAGCAAGCACTTGATCGATACCTTTTTTATCGATGATGCGCATACCTTTAGAAGAAAGGCGCAGCTTCACGAAGCGGTTTTCAGACTCAACCCAAAAGCGGTGAGAATGAAGGTTTGGCAAAAAACGACGCTTAGTGTGGTTTTTTGCATGAGAAACATTGTTACCTGTTACGGGGCGCTTGCCTGTAACCTGACATACCTTAGACATTGCTCTGCCTCTTTAAATCGTCAATTCGTTTTTAAAAGGCCGCCCCTATGCCGCTGCACAACTACTAAGAAACGCAGTCGGCATGAATAGAAGGTAGCCACAAAATCTCGGGGCTTTTTTAAACGTGTTGCATTTAAACGTGTTGTACTCACTGAAGCGTATAAACGCTAAAAGTGGATAAGACCTGCTCAAGCCTGCTACTGCGAACGTTATCTATTCACAACAGAGGCGATGCACCCCAATCCGGTCTCAGTCTCGTACTTGGCAAAAAGCCCTGTTCTGAGAGACCACATCAAACTGAATGAACTTGTATAAAAAACAAGCGCACCCTGTGGCTGGCCGAAAATAGGCGCGTTTTATACCAGAACGGCCCTCAGTAATCAAACAATATCCGCTAAACACCCTGTTATTTGATGAATCAAGCGCGTCTTAGCGTCAAGTCGATCAATCGGTTTTTTCTTAACTATATGATGGCGATGGCGCAAACCATGGTGCACTACTTTACAACCAACCCTTTTCAGCAAAAGAGAGTGGTACACCCTGCCCCACAATAAGATGATCCAGTACGCGAACCCCCAAAAGGTCGAGCGCATCAATCAATGTACGGGTCAGTTGATGGTCAGCCTGACTGGGCTGATGACAACCGGAAGGATGGTTATGAGCAAAAATGACCGCAGCAGCGTTTAGCTTCAGCGCTTGCTTAGCCACTTCGCGCGGGTAGACATCAGCTCCATCAATAGTGCCAATAAATAGCTCCTGGAACTGTATCAACCGATGCTGTGTATCCAAGAAAAAAGCCGCAAAAACTTCATGCTGCAAGCCCGACAAACGCAGCACGGCCAACTGCTTAGCCTCGGCAATTCCTCCCACAATATCACGCTGCTGCAAGGTTTCGGTATAACAGCGCGCGGCCATTTCCAATACCGCCTGAAGCTGAGCATACTTAGCTTGGCCAAGCCCCAAGCCAGAGCAAAAGTCACTTTGGGTAGCATTTAAAAGGTTTCGCAACCCCTTAAAATCAGACAGTAGCTCTAAGGCAAGATCCACTGCACTCTTACCCGAAACGCCAGTTCGCAAAAAAATGGCCAGCAACTCAGCATCAGTCAAGGCTTTAGCGCCACGATGCAAGAGTTTTTCACGGGGTCGTTCGGTAGCAGGCCAATCACTTATCGCCATAGGGTCACACCTCCTTTGTGTGTTGATCAACTTTGTCCGTATCCATTCAAGGTCGAGAGTATGGCATTACAAATAGCAATGCTATTCTATCTTTTCTTTCTGTTTTTTCTTCCTACGTTTAATATCCTCTTGGATATTTGGTATCGTAGGGCCTATTCAATCGATTGCGGTGCCAAACTACTTTCAAATGGACTCTTGAGCGCATTTGCGAGCTGCATTGTTCGCTTAAACGATTGTTTTTAACGATTGCATCTAACGATCATATTCCAAACGATTATTTTCGCAATCACTGATTCTACTGTACTTATCGAAGCATAGACTGCGACGCGGTAAAAGTACTGATTTTAAGGTTGTCATGAGCACACTAAAAAATATTCATGTTCTACTAGGCGTTACAGGGGGCATTGCCGCCTACAAAAGCACCGAACTTATTCGTCGCCTCAAAGATCTTGGGGCAGAGGTGCAAGTGGTCATGACACCCGCTGCAGAAGCGTTCATTACTCCACTCACGCTACAAGCATTATCAGGCAATATCGTTCGCAACTCGCTCTTAGACCCTGCAGCAGAGGCTGGCATGGGGCATATTGAATTGGCTCGCTGGGCAGACATTATTGTCATTGCGCCAGCCAGTGCCGATACGTTAGCCCGCTGCGTTAACGGCTTAGCCAACGATTTACTCACCACCGTATGTTTAGCGTCTTCTTGCCCTATCGCTTTTGCGCCAGCAATGAATCAAGCAATGTGGCACAACCCCGTCACCCAAAGTAATATACAAAAAGTTGCACAATATCCACACTTTAAAATATGGGGCCCCGGTAGCGGCTCGCAAGCATGTGGCGATGTAGGGCTCGGTAGAATGCTGGAACCTGTCGAATTGGTTGCACATATTGAGCAAGCTATTGCAGAAACAGGCTCTGCATCGGCGATTGAATCACCCTCAACATCACCTACAGCTTCACCTACAACAACATCTACAACAACAGCCATACCCGCAGCCGATACCATTGAGCCCATACTAGCAGGCAAAACGGTTGTGATTACGGCAGGGCCAACACGTGAAGCAATCGACCCTGTGCGCTATATCAGCAATGAAAGCTCGGGTAAGATGGGCTACGCTTTAGCAGAGCAAGCACAAAAAGCCGGCGCGACAGTGCATTTAATTAGCGGCCCGACAAAACTCGCAGCGCCAGATAATGTGCATTTTCACTCTATTGTTACTGCGGCTGAAATGGCCGAGGCAAGCCTCAAGCTCGCACATGGGGCTGATATGTTTATTGGCGCTGCTGCCGTGGCTGACTTCAGGCCCTGCCAAGCAGCAGACCAGAAAATCAAAAAAGGCAAGGAGCAGACGATGACAATCGAGTTAACAAAAAACCCTGACATCATTGCACAGGTTGCCACGCTAAAAAATAACCGCCCAACTGTGATTGGCTTTGCTGCTGAAACACAAAATGTCCGGCAATATGCACAGAAAAAATTACAAAGCAAAAACTTGGATATGATTGTCGCGAATGATGTATCAGACAACACTATTGGCTTTAATAGTGATGAAAATGCAGTAACGATTTTCACAGCACATTCAGAGCACCCTATTCCAAAAGCTTCCAAACACCGTATTGCACAACATATATTGATCGAGGCTGTAGCTTATATCAAAGCGGCTCGCACCCAATGCGATGCTTAAAAAGCAAAACTCTTGATGCAAACAGCAGTTTATTAAGATTGAACAATACCCTGATATAGTGCTATCGCAATATAGTCAGTAGGACTAAAATATTCAGCACACTATGATATAAAGCCTTGGGTTGATTGGCTTTCACACAATAAAAATAGTCTATGAAACCATCACTGAAAAAATCAGAGCAAAAAGCACGCTCAGCCATTAATAAAAACCCCCTCATTGTTTGGGTCGCTGGGTCACTATTGGTTGCCTCACTTATTTGCACAGCGATTACGTTTTATTTATGGTCCAATTTTGTGGTCTCTGAGCGCGAACAGCAAGAGGTTACTTTCACAGAAGAACACCTTAAAAAAGCCACAACAAATGTACATTCTGCTTTTTTTAGCTTGAATAAAAAATTGGCTTTTTTTGGTCAAAATGCAGGTTTGGTGCGCGCGCTCAATGCACGGGATGAAGTGGCACTAAAGCGCTTTCGCAGCACAATATTGAAGCAGTTTCCCAAAGCTGATGCGCTAAACCTCATTCCCAAAGGAGCCGTTAAGCAAGCTCGCATCGATTCGGCGCCCTTAACATACGCTCAAATAACCATGGTAAAGCAAGCTGAGAATCGCCAAACCCTTACCCATGAAGCGATCAAACAGCCTCAGGGCTGGCGGCTGAGTTTTGCGTTACCGGTTGCACTCAATGATGATGAACCTGTTGCAGGCACATTACTGGTCACAACACCCATGGACCCAATTTATAAAACAATGGGAAACGGCCTGGAAAATATGGGGCAGCTCGCCTTAATTCAAAAATATGAAGGGGGCAAGCATCGCCTTCATACATCAGGGGAGGGTGATTACCTTCCAGCCAAACAACAGGAAGTTAAAAATACACCTTGGGTTGTTGAGTACACACCCTCAAAAAACATTCTAACGTTGGTTGAAACAAACTGGCTTATTTTTGCCGTAGCAACAGGCATTACATGGATAGCCGGTTTAGCGATTGCTCTCTCTTTTGGCATATTCAGGGGCCTTAAAGGTGCAAGAGAAAGAAAGGCCATCGAAAAGATACGCCAAAAAATGGGTCAAAATAACGGCAGCAAAACCAAGTCATCAAGCGAAGACCTCAGCACTGATATACTCGACATTGAAATTAATGAAGAAGATGATCTGCTCGGGCTTGAAGAAGATGATACTCAAACGCATCAAACCGATCAGACTACGTCTGAATTATCAGACACTCAAACTCATACTCCCCAACACAATTTGCCAGAGCATATTTTTAGAGCCTACGATATAAGAGGTATTGTTGAAACAGACATTACCAAAGAGACGGCTCAACTGTTAGGTCAAGCTATTGGCAGCGAAGCACAAGACCTTGGGGAAAAGGCCGTAATTATCGGGCGGGACGCTCGCACCCATAGCCCGCTCCTAACAGAGTACCTTGTGCGCGGTATTCTTAGCACAGGCTGTAATGTCATTAATATCGGCACTGTACCCTCACCTGTCATGTACTTTGCAACCGAAACACTAGAAGCCAGCAAGTCAGGTGTTGTTGTCACGGCAAGTCACAACGGCCCCGAGTACAACGGTTTTAAAATTATTATGCAGGGCCGCGCGCGAACAGAAGAAGATATACAAGTGATTCGCCAACGTATTGAGCAAGGCCGCTTCCATCAAGGTCAAGGCGAAGAAAAACACCACGACATTACAAATGATTATATTGATACGATTTTTGCCGATGTTGCTTTGGCAGGCGATGTGTCAATAGTGGTCGATGCTGGTAATGGTGTAACGGGCACGATTGCACCAAGGTTATTCGAAGAGCTAGGATGCAGCGTGACAGGCATTCATTGCGATTTAGATGGCAACTTCCCTAATCATGGCCCCGACCCGACACAACCCAAAAACCTCACCCAATTAATAGAGAAAGTCACCGAAATTGGCGCCGACTTTGGCGTAGCATTTGATGGTGACGGCGACAGGCTTGTTGTTGTCTCAAGCTCTGGTCAAATCATCTGGCCAGACCGGTTACTGATGCTTTTTGCAAAAGACATCTTATCTCGCAACCCCGGAGCAGATGTCGTTTACGATGTAAAATGCACGCGCAATATTAATAAAGTTGTTACGCAGTTTGGTGGCCGCCCAATCATGTGGAAAACGGGCCACTCTCCTATGAAGGCTAAAATGGCCGAAACGGGCGCGCTGTTGGGCGGAGAATACTCTGGCCATATCTTTATCAAAGAGCGCTGGTTTGGTTTTGATGATGGTATGTACGTTACTGCACGCCTTGCCGAAATACTGAGCCTTGCCGGCGAAAGCCTTGATGCACTCTTTGAAGAGTTCCCCGAGCTACCCTCCACGCCCGAAGTATGCGTAGAAACAACCGAAAGCGAGAAATTTGCCATTATTAAAACCCTTATAGAGCAGGGTGATTTTGAAGAGGGCAAACTCACAACGCTCGATGGCTTAAGGGTTGACTTCCCTTTTGGCTGGGGTATTGTGCGCGCGTCTAATACTGCACCCAAACTGACGCTTCGTGCCGAAGCGCAGTCAGATGAAACGCTACATCAGGTTAAGTTACTGTTAACGCGAGAGTTATGCAAAATCGACCCTGCGCTCACGCCTGAATGGTGATAGTGAACGGTAGCAACAAGGATTCAAGCAGCGAATCAGCCAACTACCTCCCTACTTTTGGTGTGCTCATCTGCGCGTTATTGACGCAAAAGTCCACGATGCACAAAAAGAACACAACCGAACACACAGCCTAAATGCTTTGTTCAATTTAAGGCTTTGCCAATTCAAACAGGCTAAGCCGCTTGAGGTATACCAGCATGTCTAACAATGAAGCCAATGCAATTGCTAAAGTTTTAACTGAAGCCTTGCCTTACATACAACGCTTTACCAATAAAACAATTGTTGTCAAATTTGGTGGTAACGCCATGATTGACGAAGCACTACAAAACAGCTTTGCACGCGACATCGTCTTGATGAAAGCCGTTGGTATGAACCCGATTGTTGTGCACGGTGGCGGCCCTCAAATTGGCCAGCTGCTCGACAAATTAAATATCGAATCACACTTCATTGACGGTATGCGTGTAACCGATGGTGCAACAATGGATGTTGTTGAAATGGTGCTAGGTGGCTCCGTCAACAAACAAATTGTTAACCTCATTAACAGTAATGGCGGTCATGCCATTGGTGTAACGGGTAAAGATGGTCGCCTTATCCGTGCCAAAAAGCTCGAAGTGAGCCATCAAACACCAGAAATGAAGGCCCCAGAAATTATCGATATCGGTCATGTAGGAGAAGTCGCCAGCATTGATCGAAGTGTAATCGATTTACTGGTTCAAGGCGATTTCATCCCTGTTATTGCCCCTATAGGTGTAGGCAGTGACGGTAGCTCCTACAACATCAATGCAGACCTTGTAGCAGGCAAAATTGCTGAAGTCATGCAGGCACAGAAACTCATGCTTCTGACCAATGTAAGCGGCTTACAGGATAAAAGCGGCGAAGTCTTAACAGGCCTCAGCACTCAGCGCGTTGATGAGCTCATTGCTGATGGCACCATTTACGGTGGTATGCTCCCCAAAATCCAATGCGCATTGGACTCGGTTAAATCCGGTGTGGCCAGCGCGCATATTATTGATGGTCGCGTGCCTCATGCGGTACTACTCGAAATATTCACTGATGCTGGCGTCGGTACGCTGATTACCAACCATCAGACATAAGACTCTATCAAGTACAGCCAATGTGTTAGGGCATAACATTAGAATGCAACACTAAGGCATAAGTTGTGCATTAGGGCGAAAAACCACTTTCATTATTGAGCAATCATTGCGCTAGATCAGCAAGTCATCGATTTACCAAGGGCTTACATGGCTACACCAGAAAAGAAAAACCGCAAGCAAGAAATACTCGAAACACTCGCATACATGCTAGAAGCAAACCCCGGCGACCGTATCAGTATTGCAGCATTAGCCAAAAGTGTCGGCGTTTCAGAAGCAGCGCTTTACCGTCACTTCCCAAGTAAAACCAAAATGTTTGAAGGGCTAATCGAATTTGCTGAAGAGGCTGTTTTGAGCCGCATCATGACTATAAGCGGCGAAAGCTTTACAGCGTTCGAAAAGCTTGAGCGTATGACCTACATCTACCTCGTCTTTTGCGAGCGTAACCCTGGCATCACACGCTTACTCACCGGCGATGCTATTAACGGCGAAAGAGACCGCTTACATACCCGCGTCAGGCAATTTTTTGATCGCTTCAGCACAGAAATGCGCAAGGTACTCAGTAAAGCAGAATTGGAAGAAGGGTTACACTTGAGCCTTTCGGTCAAAAATACCGTCGCGATGGCGCAAGCGACTGCCGAAGGTCGAGTCAGTGCTTTTGTTCGCTCACAATTCAAAGATAAGCCCAGCGAGGCTTGGCAGGCACAGTGGCAGGTGCTGGCAAAAGGCTTATGCGCAACGAAGGAATAAACCTTTGCTACGCCAAATGCTTTTGTGCCACATGTTCTTTTAGTGATCTTCGGTATTTACTTGTATTAGCTATTTTTTTGTATTAGATATTTGTATTAGCTATTTGCCAGTTATTCAGTGACGGCTTTAGCAGCATGCTCTAAAGGTTCATCTTCAAGGCTTGAAGTGACTTGCTCTGCACTCAATGGCTCTTGATCAGACTCTTGAGCACTAGAGCCTTCATGAGGCGCTTTTTCTTCAAACGTGGCAGCACCTTTGAGAAAAAGCGCTTTATCAGCTTCAAAACGGTCAACAATCGCCTGCTTTTCAGCCACGCGGGATGCCTTAATCATTTTATTGGCTGACATTTTCTCATCCAATAACGCCAATGCATCCACAACTCTTTTGGGAACGGCCTTGCCGGCGCGCTCATAGCTAGCAGCCCGTAAGGTCGTTTTATCGATTTGTTCTTGCACTCTGTCAATACTGCTATCAGCAAGCAAGATGCTTGCATCAACATGCACTAACTTACGCTGTTTAGCCGCTTCAATATCATGCTCTGAGCTATAGCGCATAGCTAAATGATCATACTTCTCTTTCAACTCTGCTTTGGCTTTGGCGGCTGCAAGAAACTCAGGGTCGGGGGCTGGCTCTACAACCCGAAGTAAACGCCCCGTAGCAGATAGTACTTCATAACCACGGCTCACATAGTGAGGTGGGATGGAGTTACCCATCACCTTGACCCCTTCATCGTTAACATAACGATATGTATAGCCTTGAGCCAGCGCCACCTGCGATAAAGCGAGCATGCCCAATGCAATGCTAATAGTCGCTACCCTAGCAAACGCCACTCTGACAAAAGCTAGTTTAGGTATAACACTCATGAATGAAAAACCATGCATTAATTTGAACCATATTGCTGTCGATACGCTTTAACCTTGTCATAAACACCAGGGTATGACTGAGACTGTTCACTTAGGTAGTGCATTATGTCATCAAGTTTGACTAAACTAATGACTTTGATACCGGTTTGTTGCTCTAGTTCCTCAATTGCAGATAGCTCACCCTGACCACGCTCTTGGCGATCAAGCCCAATAACCACTGCAGCTGGCTGGGCTTTCGCCTCAGCAATCATCTCCAATACTTCTCGAATAGCCGTACCGGCCGTAATCACATCATCAACAATGGCAACTTTACCCATAAGCGGTGCCCCAACTAGACTCCCGCCCTCGCCATGTTGTTTAGCTTCTTTTCGATTATAGGCAAACGGGAGGTCCTTATTGTGGTGATCGGCCAAGGCCGATACCGAAACAGATGCCAGCGGTATCCCCTTGTAAGCAGGGCCAAACACCATATCAAACTCTACACCAGAAGAAACCAATGCCTGTGCATAAAAGCGCCCAAGTTTTGCGAGCGCTGAGCCCGTCTGAAATTGGCCAGCATTAAAAAAATAAGGACTAACTCGACCTGACTTCAGGGTGAATTCTCCAAACTTGAGCGCTTTAGAGGCCAGAGCCAGCTCAATAAACTGTTGCTGATAAGACGACATAGTTGCAAACCTTACTCAATCACTGCAAAAAGGTCATATTCTAACAGCTCTCGATGATCTCTTCCCATGCTGTCACCGAAAGCAGAAGGTATGCAGTACGCCCAAATAGACTATGTGGCGCAATATATTTAACGGTCTATGCAGTAAATGTAGATGCAACATTGTCATACGCGCTTTAGTACTTACCTTATCAACCATTCAAGGTCTCTAATCATCTACCTGTTTTTGAAAAATTCAATAAAATCATTCACCTGCACGATATTGGTCCCAGCATTGCAGTAAAAGTCTTGGTAGAATGCTTTGCTAGCTGATCTTTGAGACACCTTTGGCAAACCTAGATTTTTGACAAGCCAATTTTTGACAACCCAAAGCGCCGGCACACTAACCCTATTTACCATTCAGCATAATCTCGCTTACTATTTTAAGAGAACACAAGGTTTTTCCATGCGTATTATCTCCTTAAGTGTCGATGGCATTCATCAGGCGGCCCAACGAGGGCTTTATGATTGGATTGCAGAGCAAGATGCTGACGTCGTTTGCCTACAGGATTTGCGCGCACGCGAGTATGAGCTAGATGACGATCTTTACCACCCCGAGGGTTACTTTGCATATTTTTTTGATTCAGGCATTGATCAATATAATGGCGTGGCGATCTACACTAAACATCAACCTAAAGCGGTTATCTTTGGTCTAGGCTTCAGCAGCGGCATCGATATGCAAGGCCGCTACATACAGATCGACTACGACAGTCATAGCATAGGCTCACTATTGGGTCCCTCAGCCATGGATGATATTCAGTTGCTGGAAGAAAAAGTCCAGTTTTATGATGATATGCAAGCACTACTACACAAAATCACTCGTAAAAGACGACACTTTATTTTTTGTGGTAATTGGAGCATGGCACATACTCAAAAAGATGTAGAGCAGTGGCAAGTCAACCATGAAAAGCCCGGCTTTTTACCACATGAGCAACAATGGCTAAACCAAACATTTAATCAGATAGGTTATGTTGATGCTTTTCGTGTAGCCAATACTGACCCAGATGAATTCTCTTGGTGCCCATCAGAGAGCAACCACTGGCGGACTGACTTCCACATTGTTAGCCAAGCACTCCGCAGCACCGTTGAATACGCTGCAATTTACAAGACACGCAGCTTTTCTAGTCATCGTCCAGTTATTATTGATTACGACATTGTTGATTTGTAACTTCAATAAACTATTGATTAAGTGCTATGAGCTTATCAATAGTTTACTAATAGCTTATTAATACCATAATCACTACAGCACTTTTGCGCATATCGACTAAATATTCAGCATAAGCTACATAAAGGCAAAAGACATTTTGCGCGTGCAAACAATAAAAGAGCACATGCTGATATAGCCTAACTATTACATCTCTACATAACGCCACAAATAATTTCAACCAATAGGTGTAGTCAAGCATGCTCGGCAACACTTTTTGGCACTCATTTAATGCGCCAGTCATAAAATCCAATAAAAAGTTATTATTTTGAGGCAGTTTGATATGGTGCTCGGTGTCAGTTTTATTTACTATTGAGAGGTCAACGCCTTCAATGAATGATTGAGCCAACCGATGTACGTTCAAAGTTTATACAATGAATTATTACTGCCAGGCATAGAAGAATTCTGCCAAGGCTTTTTCCCATCTCTGATTGAGCAGGTTTTAGACAAGCAGCCCAGCCAACATAAACCGAACGACCTGGATGCACAGCACATTGCTCAAAGCTTTTTAAATAAGCTGTATGAGTGCCTGAGCGTTATCGACAAAGACAATAACGACACTCAACAAAAAACAACAGTCTGCAGCAAAAAACATCGCTCTTTACCCATTGAAATCGAGCAATACTCTGAACCCGCTGCACGCAAGCTTTTGGGTCACGGAAGAAACCCCTTTTCGCCATCACATCTCCAGATTTTGATACACGAAACCCTAGTTGAGGCACGCGCTACAAACCCAGATGTTATTGAAGAAGCCATTCTAGATGAATTCCAAATGCTGGCAGAAGGCTTTTATCGCCAGCTGAATAATCTTTATCATGCGTATGCAACAACCAGCGTCACCATGAGTGGCCGCAATAACGATACCGGTGAAGAAAATTACCAACAAGCTCACGCTGCGAATTCCGTTTTTAAGCAACCTTTTTCCAAACATGCACCTTTTGACCATACATCTCAATGGTCAAAAGGTGCACTCGTAAGCGAAGCACTCGCATCAAACAAGCCTCTCGCCTTATCTTTGGCCGATGCAGAAGAGTCGATCCAAAATACTAAATACTTTTTTGACAATGAACTAACACTCGAATCAGTCGGCCCTAGCTTGTACCCCTTAACGCGCAAGCTGTATATACCTATTCTCAACCGCAGCCTAGATGTAGAGCAACCTTTTCTAAACGGTATCAACACCGGTATTAAAAGCGCAATTGAAGTCGATGCAAATCACCCAATTGAACAGCTTGTTTATTTGATAAAAAAAATAGGGCGCGCTGCGAAGCATCAGGATGATTCACCATTAGCAAATAAACTCATC
>CALIUX010000045.1 GCA_938048505.1 uncultured Pseudomonadales bacterium | reverse complement strand
CGTGATTTTAGTGATGGCCGATAGATCAAGCGCCTGCACACCCCACATCCAAATAAAAGGCTTTTCGTTACTCTCCCAAGTCTCTGGGTTCCCTCTCAGGCCTGATAAAA
Organism: uncultured Pseudomonadales bacterium; assembly: GCA_938048505.1. GTDB lineage: Bacteria > Pseudomonadota > Gammaproteobacteria > Pseudomonadales > Cellvibrionaceae > Marinagarivorans. The sequence goes on along the minus strand of CALIUX010000045.1, from coordinate 7,407 downwards.
AGTTTAGCTCAGTCGTTGTATCATCAGGCTTGTGGAGATCATGGCCCGACAACTTAGCATAGTAGGTTCCAAACTCACCCACTGAAACACTGGCAGAGCGAGTGAAATTTTGGCCTTTCGCATCTTCCACATCCAAATAGATCTGCACAGGCTGGTCGCCTTGGTTAGCCAAATCCATACTCAGGCTAATACTCTCCCACTCAGACCAATCCCAAACCTCGCCTGACTTGGGGCGAAAGCTAATACCAGCAGAATTATTTGAACCCGACTTAAGATCCAAAGATAACGCTTTTGCACTCTTATTGCCTTGCACCTGGCTAATCTTTGCATTAATTGGCGTGTAGTCTGCCAATTCAGATGAACCTTCAAAGCTATTCAGCATGACAAGGTCACGACTTGTGACATTCTGATAGCCTTGCTGCTCTTTTTTAATATTTTCTTGATCGCAAGCATACAACAGAGGCGTTATGACCGCCGCAAGCGCCACTCTTGCCATCATTGTTTGGTATTTACTCATAGTCATATCGACAACCTTTCTTCATTATTATCGCCAACCCATTTGCGCTCAATTATCCACTTTAAACGCCAAGCGTCCACCAGGACGGGGCTTAAACATGAATCAGAAAGCGGCTCGGCCTTATATGGATTTTCCATTTATAGGCTAAGGGGCTGACAGAACGAGTAGTGTATATTGTTTACATTTGACAATACACAGTAAGATCCAGTGAAGCGATGTGATGAGTATTATCGAATGGTTTTTGCACAAAACATAATACTGTACCTAATACACCAGCAACTGCTACCAACAAGCATGACTAATAGCCACTAATGTATCGCTTAGCTTTAGCCGGTTTGAGCTTGTGTATATCGCCCATGCACAAGCCGTCTACACAATCACCAAAATCAGGGTCAATACTGAAAACAAGCGAAGAAAAGCCACCCTCTTGATATAGCGCAGCATATTGCTTGAATAACACAGGGAATTTATGGCCTGCAGCCGAAAAGGCTTTTTGTAAAATAGCAAAGGCCTCATCGGCATCTTTAGCTGCAAATAACGCATCGCAGCGGTGGAGCGCTTGGGCATCCAGCTCATAAGGAATAATAGCCGATGCCAAATCTTGCTCATTTGCAAAATAGCAGCGGTAAAAATAGACCAATGTATCCATCAGCTCACGCGGGTAATCTGCGCTCATGCTGACAGGGCCAACCATATAACGCGCAGGGTAGCGGGCAAGGTAAGCACCTATGCCTTGCCACAAGTAATCCAAGCTGGCCTTCCCCCAATAGTCAGGGTTAACAAAACTGCGCCCTAGCTCAATCGAGTCAGCAAGATACGCTTTAAAGCCAGACTTAAATTCATAGAGCGAGCGCGTGTAAAACCCCTGCTCGCCTTTACTTTCTAGAATTTTAGCGCCTTCGCCTAAGCGATAAGCACCTGCAACGGCCAAATTTTCTCGGTCCCATAAGACTAAGTGGCGATAATAAGTATCGTATTTATCCAAATCACGCTTCTTACCTGTACCCTCGCCAACTTTACGAAAGGCCACTTCACGCAAGCGACCGATTTCGCGCATAACCGAAGAATCACTGAAATAGTCAACCAAATAGATGCGATTACCATCTCGCGTCTCACCCAATAACTCTGCTTGACTTAATTCCTTCTGCAACGCTTTTGGGCTTTCTGGATGAGCAATGGTTTTGAGCGTATGAAAAACAGGGTTTTTACTGCGACCTACCCTGTACAAATGCTTCTTTAAACGTTTGACCAGTGTTTTATCACGCACTTTATCCGTGACAAGCTCACTTGAAGCAATTAATTCACCAATGCGAAAATGAATGGTTCTTGAGCGCTTATTAAACATCTCATGCGGCAGGAGCGCGGCGCCCAAAGGCTTAAATAAGGTAGAAGCACTGTAAAACAGTAGCGAGTTTTTTGCCTCTATGTGCACGGGCAGCAATGGCGCACCGGATTTGCGTGAAAAATGCAAAAAGCCAGATCGCCAAGACGTATCCTTCACGCCTGTTGGCCGAGCTCGGCTCACCTCGCCAGCAGGGAAGACAATCACGACACCCTCGTCATTTAGGGCCGCATTAACACGACGATAAGATCGTAATGCGCTCCCTCCGCTCATATTGTCGACTGGGATAATCAGCTCTGACAAAGCCTCAAACGAGCTGAGCATATCATTTGCCAACACCTTAACGTCCTGACGCACCTCTGCAACAAGCTTAATCAAAGCCAATCCATCTAATGATCCGATGGGATGGTTCGCAATAATAATCAACCGACCTTCAGCGGGAATATTAGAGCGGTCTTTGGCTGAGACGCTGTAACTAAAATCAAAATACTCCAGCACTGCATCAACAAAATCAAAACCTGACTTTTCAGCATTATCATCCAGAAATGCGTTCACCTGATTTTGATAAAATAAGCGCTTAAGCAGCCCCATCGTCGGATTTCGGACCGCAGCAGGCTTGTCAGACCATGAAGGGAATTTATCAACTAGAACGCGTTCAACATCAATCATGCTGCATAACCTACTATTTGAATCTGCTATTTTCGAAATAGCAGAAGTAATAAGACTATAAAGACTAAATTGATAGTTTGACCGTTAGATGACAGTCGTTTCCCGCTCATAAGAAGCAATAAAACGCAGAAAGTCTGCCTTTAAGATAAAGTTCGCCTACTATTCTATTCACCTACTGCCTACTACCTACCACTTACTAATAGGTTCATCATCTTTCGCTCACACATGACAATGCTGAACATTCATTGTTTTCTACTGTCATCCCCTGAGCGCTCCTGAACAACACGATGACACAGACTCGCTTCACCACACCATTCCATATTGATGATTAAAACAATCATCGCTAGATAACGATAATTAAATAATCATAACTAACGTAACTATAACTAAATAGGATACTTATGAAGACACGGCATTTAGGCAACAGTAGCTTTGAATTAAGTGAAGTGGGCTTGGGTTGCTGGCAGCTTGGCAGTGACTGGCGCGCCAACCTCGATAACGAGCAGGCTTTCGCTATCATGTCCGCTGCAGTCGAAAATGGCGTCACCTTTTTCGATACCGCTGATGTGTACGGTGATGGAAGAAGCGAATCGTTAATTGGCCAATTTAATGCCCAGTGCTCCACCCCTTTACGCATTGCAACTAAGTTTGGGCGAATGCCTAATGTTTACCCCAACCAATACACCGAAGATGCATTAAAGAAAGCCATAGATGCTTCTCGGGAGCGCTTACAAGTTGAATCCATCGACCTTCTGCAACTGCACTGCATACCTGAACCCGTTATGCGCCAAGGTGATATTTTTGAGTGGCTACGCAAAGCTAAACAAGAAGGGAGTATTCGGGCATTCGGCGCTAGCGTAGAAACCGTCGATGAAGGGTTGCTATGCATCGAGCAAGACGAGCTTCAGTCGTTGCAGGTTATTTTTAATATTGTCAGACAAAAATTGGTTAAAGCGCTTTTACCTCAAGCTCAAGATAAAGGCGTTGGAATTATTGCGCGCCTGCCTTTGGCTAGTGGTTTGTTAACGGGCAATTTCACAAAACAAACACATTTCGCCGAGAGCGATCACAGGCACTATAATCGAGACGGCCAAGCGTTTAATGTTGGTGAAACGTTTGCAGGACTGCCTTTTGAGCAGGGGGTTGAGCTTATCAATGAACTGCAAAATGCCTTACCTGAAGGAATCACCATGCTTGAATTGGCTCTGCGCTGGATTCTTGATCATGATGCCGTTTCAACCATTATTCCAGGTGCCAGCACCCCATCTCAAGCGGCCGGCAACGCCTCGGTCTCAAAACTTGAACCACTACCTCAAGCTTTACATGAAAGAGTAAGCCAGTTTTATCATGAGCGTGTGCATGCTCATATTCGGGGCGCATATTAAACCGCTTTATTTATTGGGTTATATAATAAGAGGGCTTACGCTAAACGTTACATTAAGCGCACAGCCCTCTAATCATCCATTAAACCGAGCTGCTCACTAATACGTGTTGTTGCTTCTTTAAGCTGTTCAACCAACAACGACTCTTGATCATTGTTTTTAGTGATTGCCGAAATTGTCAGGGCCGCGACTATCTTTCCGGCTGGACGACCAATAAGCGCCGAATAATCACAAATACCCTCAGCATTTTCATTCGGGGAAACGTAGTAACCACTTAATCGAATAGATGCCAATAGATCCAACAACCCTTCACGCGCCAACTGAGGCATCGTGCCGTATGTGCTATCTCGATCCAGCATCATATTGCGAACTTCATCATTGCTGTTTGCTAGCAAAATATAACCCGCATTGCTCTGTAACACAGGAAAAGTCGAGCCCTCTGTAATATTGACAGAGATAGGGGTATGACTGCGCGCCTGAACAATAACCATCGTGCGACTTTGATACAGCATCGACAAATGACATGACTGACCGACTTTAACGGCAAGGTCTTCCATATGGGGTAAAGCGCACTGCCTGATTTGCTCAATAGGCGAGATACTACGAGATAGGTTATACAGCTTAAATGACAGACTGTATCGACCTGACAACTCATCTCTTACAAGATAGCCCCGCGCCTCCAGTGCAACTAACATACGATAAATTTCATTCGCACCACGCCCAATCCCTTGTGCTATTTCAGTCTGACTTTTAGGCAAAGCCTGGCCGGTCAAATACTCCAGAACATCAAATGCTTTATCTAGTGCAGGCACAGCATACTTTTTGGCATCAGATTTCACAGTGTATCCCTCAAAAATTGGGGTTAAACAGTCATATTAGCTGGTTATGACAAGAGAAAAAATCTTTTAGTTTCAATCACTCACAAGAATTCACATAGGAATAACAAATTTATATAAGAATAATCTCTTGATAAATGCGCGCCATAAGTTCATTCTATGGGGCATGGCACTAAGCTAAAACCAAGCTATAAAAGCCAATAACGCACTCAACACCAATCAGTGCAACAATATCAGTACAACAATATAAAACGAGACAGGCATGGATAAGATTCAATTAACAGAAGCGCAGATCAAGGCGTTTAACGAAGACGGTTATGTCATTGCGCGCGGATATTACTCAGAAAAAGAAATGACTCGCTTACAAGAAGTCGCGTTTAAAGACCCCAACCTATATAAAAATGCGTGGGAGAAAAAGGATGAATCCGGCGCAACCAGTAAAGTCTGCCTTTGGCAAAAAACAGGCGATGATTTTTACAGCACGTTCTCGCGAGGCCGAAGGTTAGTTGACTCTGCAGAAAAAATAATCGGCGAAGAAACCTACCACACCAGCACCAAAATTATGATGAAAGAGCCCTTTGTTGGCGGGGCTTGGGAATGGCACCAAGACTTTGGGTATTGGCATCAAGATAACCTTATGCTTTACCCCAAATCCCTGAGCTGCATGGTAGCAATCAACAAAGCAACAATTGAAAATGGCTGCCTGCAAGTCCTTAAAGGCAGCCATCATCTTGGGCGCCTTGATCACTTTAAAACCGGTGATCAAAAAGGGGCTGACATGAAATTTGTCACCGAGGCAATGAAGTACCACGAGCTCATCAATGTTGAGCTTGAGCCTGGCGATGTGTTGTTTTTCCACTGCAATTTATTACATAAGTCCAACCAAAACCGCAGCGATAAGCCTCGCTGGTCGATGATCTGCGCTTACAATGCGGTCAGTAATCAAGCCTTTGCTGAAAACGAAGCCGTTTACTACCCACTAGAACGCTTAGACGATAGGGCTATTCTTGACTGGAAGGCCTCCTAATGACTCAACATGATGATGACGCCCTACACGGTAAAATCGTAGGTTCGGGTGATTTCCAATATCGCATCAACACCGAGTGGGGCAAGCTCGACCCCTCACGCTATCCCGTTGAAAACTGCCATGACTTTGCTATTGATTCACAAGGGCGCATTGTCATGGTGACGGATGATACGCGAAACAACCTCATTTTTTACAGTAAGGAAGGTGAGGTACTCGACGCTTGGGGAACAGAATTCCCCGGCGCCCATGCGATTGAGATTCGTAACGAAAACGGCCAAGATTTTATTTATCTTGTAGATAGCGGCTGGAAGCTAAACCCGAAATGGGATGGCGTCTCCACAGACAAATGGGACTCACCGTATAACAAGGTGATCGCACAATCCGGTTTTGTTGTGAAGATGACCCTCGACGGTAAGCTGATCTATACAATAGGACACCCCCAAACCGCAGGCGCCTACACACCAGACCAACCCTTTAGGCCTACGGATATTGCCATTGCAGATAATGGTGATTTATACATTACTGACGGATATGGCTCAGATTACCTTTTGCAATACAACGCACAAGGCCAGTTTATTCAAAAATGGGGCGGCAAAGATAACGCAGACGCGCATTATAATTTGGTCAATACCCACGGCGTCACGATCGATCGTCGCGATGAAAACAACCCTACCTTGCTCGTTAGCTCACGTTTCGAGAATGCCATCAAACGGTTTTCATTGAAGGGTGAATACTTAGGCACAATCCCTGCTCCAGGCGCCTATTTGGGCGGCCCTATTTTTTATGGAAAGCACTTCTTTGCGCCTGTTTGCTGGTCACATGTCAACGACACTAATGCGGAGAACTCGGGTTTTATCAGCATTTTTGATGAAAATAACCGCATGATTGCCAATCTCGGTGGCACAGCACCCGAGTATATCGATGGCGAACTACAACCGGTTCAAACAACTTGGGATATTTTTAAGCACTGCCACGGTATTTGCATTGATGAGGTAGGAAACTTATATGTCGGGCAGTGGCGAGCAAACAATAGCTACCCCTACAAGCTTGAAAAACTCCCTTCACAAGCCTGAGGGAAGCCAAGAGGTAGAATCACTGCGCCACAAGCTGCTGTGACTGACGCTGCAGCAGCTTCTCGTGAGCGGGATCAAAGGAATCTAAACTAAACCATCTTTCATCAATCGGCATAAGATTAAAGCACTTTGCCAAATGCGCATGCTGCTCGCCAGAAAGGCACAAGGAGAATGCGGCGTTAGGGAATGCGGTTAAACTCACAAACTCATCTTGCAAAGCAACTACTGCCCGTACATCAACCGAAACCTTACCCTCATGAAAAAGGTTTTTGACGATTTGCGAAAAAAAGCATGCTGTCCTCAACGCATCAGCACCTGATTCTGCACTCGTGAATGCTGCCACCAACGCACCATTGGGCAAAGTATGATGCGGCGCAGTATCCCACTGCCCACCATAAATCTTTCTCGCCGCATCCGCTTTTGACATCCAGCGGGCCTGCAGCTTTTCAGCCAGTTCCGCACTGACTGTTGACCGCAATTTATCAAAGCCGTCAATTTGCAGAATCACCCTAGCAGCCGCAACGATCACATACGTCTCGACATGCGCCTCTTCATCTGGAA
>CALIUX010000044.1 GCA_938048505.1 uncultured Pseudomonadales bacterium | reverse complement strand
GACCCACATCAATAAGTTCTGCGTATTTCGCCATAGTAACCGATTATGATGACAATAAATTATCGCCTCACTCTCATCTCCGGCCGAATAATATTCGGGTGGTTCAGCGGGTAAAATAGACTCACCAATCAAAAATGGAATTACATGAGGATTGCTAGCATACGCGTCTTGTAATGCACTAACCGCGACAGGACTATCACCTTCTTTAAGGTACTGCGCTACAACATAGGTATATTTAAGCAATGCACTATTGTCATCTTCAAACTGATGAATTAAGGCAATAGCGCTGTCGATATCATGCTGCTCTAAATACAATTCGGCCAAAAGATAACGTGCACCTAAATGATCGTCTCGGCACAACTCTAATGCTTCTTTGTAGCAATTAATCGCTTTTTCACGCTTGAGCACACTTTTATACGCCTCTGCCAAAGCCGTCAACACACGCATATAAGGACGTGTTTCAAGCATGCGCCAAAAATCACCTCGACTCTCTTCAAAAGAGGATTCACCCAAGCCTTTTCGCGCATAGCTGAGCAGGTCTTCCAACTGTTTAATACGCTTTTTCTTATCGCTATCCATAATCACAGGTAGCATATGATCAACTAAACTAGCAATTGCCTCAGCATCATTCACACCGGCAAAATAACTGTGTACATTATCAATAGGCCCCGATATTTGAAGAGTATCATCAAGGGACTCGTCATGTATTTGAAATTGAGATAAATCGCTTAAATCACTGATAATCTTAGGGAGATCCTTTCTCAGCTTTTTTAGAAAATCAATGCACGCTTCAGCATGAATTTTTTCTTCGCTGACTTCAGAGAAATAACCTAGAGCAAATTCTTTATCAAGAAAAGGAAAGACCGATTCGGCTATACGATCCATCATATAATTATCTGCATCATGGGCTTGAACGTCACCGTCTTCTACCATCACTTCCATAATACGGCATGCCATATACACACCACTTGCCCATTGATACAACCTCGACTCTTTTTCATAATTGGCAGAGAGTGCGTGCTCTTGCACTTTACAGCCAGGAGAAAAGCGATAGCGGTTATCATAAATATCCGCTTCTAGCCCCTGAGCATAAGTGTCAAGCAAAGTATTTTCGTCTTGGGTTAAGCTGCCTGTTTCCAAATCTAAAAAAGCATCATATCGACTCTCTTTATGATACAAACGCAACCAAACTAAACCTAAAACAAATCCTTTAAAATATTCTATATCCCAACCATGCTTATTTAATAAAGATGAAACATAACGAGTAGGCACTTTTGCCATAAAAATGTTTACCTATTTTTTATCAACGACGAACTTTATGAATATAAAGATTATGAATACAATTTTTCCATGTATTCTCGTGCAACATCCGCCCATAAAAAACGGGTAGACGCTGCTTTTTTAGATATTGCCGCATACTTGGTGGGGTGTTTTTTATAAAGCTTTAAAGCACTTTGAAATGTATTAATCAATGCACTTGCTTGCTCATCAATATTCGCTCCTGAAAAAGAAAAACCCACAGAGCCATCACTCACTGTATCGTTAAGCCCACCCACCTGATGAACAAGACAGGGCTGCCCTGCTCGCATTGACAGCATTTGACTAATGCCACATGGTTCAAAGGAACTAGGCATTAAAAACAAATCACCAGAGTTATATAACAACTCTGAAATTGGAAAAGAATAACCCTGCAAATAGATAAAGTTGGCATAGCGTCCAGCAATCGATAATAGCTGCTGCTGATAGTGATCACTCCCTGAGCCCAACAAAATAAAAACACCAAGACCATCTAGCTTGTCGAGCAAATGCTCTATGACCGGACGCCCGTCATGAAGCGTAAAAAAAAGCCTGACTTTTTGCTCTGTAATGCGGCCGACTGATGTCACCAACATGCCACGATCTTTTTTTCGTGCCCAATGCATTAACCGCTTTTGCGCAATCCAATGGCAGCTTTCTAGCAAAGGCTGGCTTGAAGACCAATTAAGCAATGCTTCTTCTAAGGCTGGAACAAGGCGTGTTTTGGGTGTCTTGATATAAGTGGCGTTCTGGGGGTATTCACAACCATTTAATATACCAACTAATCGCCCCTGTTCTTGAGCATGCACTAAATCATGCTCCAGACCTTCACCCCCATAAATGCCTTGCTCAACCTCGCTTGCGCGCGTAATTTCTTGAGCATATGTGGGCGATACAGCATGCACTTTATGCGCTAAGTTGATCCCTGCTCGCATAGGGTTTATACAATGTGGCGCACGAGGATCACAGATTAACTCCGCAGAATAAGATAATTGCGGAAACCATTCCTCAAATGAGGAGGGATCGCCTTTAAAAGGCCTTACACCCTGTAAAGAAAGGTTATGAATAGTGTAAGCCGTTCGCAGTTCTTTCAACGCATGGAGCTCTGGGTCATATTCTCTTAAAACCAGCAACATCGCTGCATGCCAGTCGTGCAAGTGCAAAACATCTAAATCACCAAAACCATGATGTAAAATCACTTGCGCCACAGCTGCACAAAAAAAAGCATACTTAGAAGCATCCGTTGCAAAGGGCCGCGCATCATCATCGTCACAGTACACACGCTTCATACCACATGGCGATACAAAACGAGGGTGGCTAATAGCCCAGTAAGTCACCTTATCATGAGGGTAGTTATCAGATTGCAGGCTGTATAACGCTACTTCATGGTGCTCACCTGCAAAGCGTACGCCATATTGCCCCTTATACGATGCGCTCTCCATAATAGAGAAGTGACCATAATCCGGTAATACCACCTGAACCTCTGCACCTTCTTTGGCGAGCGCAATGGGTATATCTCTCACAACATCCCCAATACCACCTACTTTGGCTTTGGGCAGTGCGTCGTTTTCAGCAGCTACCATCAATATTTTCTGATTCACCGAGCAAGCCCTCATTTTCGCTGTTGTACCTATGAGTTGTACCTAAGAGTTATATCTATGATTAAGCTACCAGTTGATTGTCATATTTTGAGCTGATAGCCGGATCAACCATAGCATATTTCGCTTATACCCTTAATCGCAAAAAATTGTTGAATAACCGATCTGCTGGTATTATTAGAAGAATATTCTTATTGAAAAGCGCGCTTTCTTTGTGAGCTTTTTGCACTTATCTTCAGGGTTCTATCTAGTAGTAGCTTATTACTTAATAACTTTTACTTAATAGCTTTTACTTAAAGACCCCTTCTCAGTTTTTCAGGTTTTTTATGTCTCTCGCCTCTAACGTTCTTGCTGTTAATGATGATCTTCCTATCAAAACCTCCAAACCGGTTCACAGTGGAAAAGTACGGTCGGTGTACTGGCTTGATCAAGACGATAGCAATCGACTCATAGAGCAAAAAGGCTACAACCTTGCCTTCAATACGCCACTGGCCATCATGGTTATCAGTGACCGAATATCGGCTTTTGACTGTATATGGAAAGGAGAAGGTGGCTTAGAAGGCGTCCCGGGCAAAGGCGCAGCACTGAATGCAATTGCTAACCACTGGTTTCAAAGCTTCAAAACAGCAGGCCTTGCCAACAGTCATATTGTTGACATCCCACACCCCTTTGTCTGGATTGTTCAAAAAGCACAGCCGGTCATGATTGAGGCCATATGCCGCCAATATATTACGGGCAGCATGTGGCGAGCCTACGCAAAAGGTGAACGTGTTTTTTGCGGCATAACGCTACCGGAGGGTCTACAAAAAGATCAAAAGCTGCCTGAACTGCTTATGACGCCATCCACAAAAGGCATTTTAAAAGGCATACCTGGCGTGCCCGAAGCGGATGATGTAAATATCACCCGCCAAAACATTAGCGAAAACTACGAAGCTTTTGGCTTCAAACAAAAAAATGATATTGATCGCTATGAACGTCTTTTAACACAAGGCTTTAATGTCATCAGTGATCAACTGGCTCAAAGCAATCAAATCTTTGTGGATACAAAATTTGAATTCGGTTACGTTCAAGATCAACAAGGAAAGGACGAACTCATTTACATGGATGAAGTGGGCACACCTGATTCATCACGTATTTGGGACGGACTGCATTACAAGCAAGGCACTATACAAGAAAAGAGCAAAGAAGCTTTTAGGCAATTCCTACTGAATCATTTTGAAGACTCAGACATCCTCTTAAATAAAGAACGAATGACTGAACGATTAGCCCTTGCTGAAAATAACCCACTTCCTAAACAGGCCATCATGGATGTTTCAGAAACCTATTTAAGCATTGCGCAAAAAATAACTGGTTCATCTATTGATGTACCCCAAAACCCTCGCCAAGAGATTATTGAGATATTAAATCGTCAATATCAACTAATTAAATAACTGAGTCTATTTTGGGGCGATCACAGCTTTTCGGATAAATTTAAAATACAATATCGGCTCACGAGCCAGCCTTTTCGTGAGCCGATACATCACTTAAATCGCTTTTAGCGAAATATTATCGGCGTACATCGTAATGCCTTCATCTGGGCCAAAGATCACTAAACCCACTCTTTCTGGTTGTGTAGCATCCAGTCTGAATCGAGCACTGTAGTTTGTGAAGCGACCTTCTTCAAGAGACAAGTTATCCAAGTACTGGAAACGAGTCTGACCGTTCTCACGAATTTCTAGCGCAAACTGCATCTCGTCACTCGAGCCGCTACCAACAACCGCAAAAC
>CALIUX010000043.1 GCA_938048505.1 uncultured Pseudomonadales bacterium | reverse complement strand
CATAGCTTAGACCTGTGTCATCACAGGTTAGCTCGAACTCAGTCGTGGTGGCTTGAGGAATATAGATCTCTTCAGTGGTCACAAGTCATTACCTTGGCATAATTGTCAACATTGTCAGTTAATTAGAGCACAATCAGGCACTATAGTCATGAAAGAGAAGTCAATTTCTTGACTGTTTTTTAATCGATTGTGGAGAGCGTCAATATTTGCGTGCTTTAGATAACAAAAATAACATTCTAGTGAGTACCTTATTTAAATCTAGCATGCAGATTTGAGTATATCGACTTGCCTTTTTAATTCCTTTTGGGGGTTTTGATCCCAATGACTATATGTTTGGGTTGATTGTGTTTTGAGGTGCTTGGTGTCTGAGATGGTAGTAATTTGAAGCGTCGAGGGCTTGAAATGATTGTATTTGAACAGCCATGCTCAGCTTTGGTTGAGCATGGCTGTTTTTTACGCTGCCTCTATCATCGTTTCGAAATTGGCACTACACGATCATATCGGTGGCGAAGACGTAACTAACGTGATTGTAAGTCTGTTCTAGCCGCTTCGACAGCCAGCAAAACTTGTCTGGGGGCTGTTCCGCCAATGTGGTCACGTGCAGCTACTGAGCCTTCTAAAGTCAGCACGTCGAATACATCGCCATCGATAACATCAGAGAATTGCTGAAGCTCTTCAAGTGTCATCTCCGATAGATCCTTACCCGTTTCGAGGCCAAATGCAACGGACTTGCCAACAATCTCATGAGCATCACGAAAGGGAATGCCTTTGCAGACTAAGTAGTCTGCGAGGTCAGTCGCTGTAGCAAAGCCTTGCATAGCGGCACTGCGCATACTTTGCGCCTTGGGTGTGATGGCTGGAATCATATCGGCGAAGGCGCGTAAACAGTCTTTTACCGTATCAACCGTATCGAATAGGGGTTCTTTGTCTTCTTGATTGTCTTTATTGTAAGCAAGCGGTTGTGATTTCATGAGTGTCAATAGCGAAACCAAGTGGCCGTTAACGCGGCCCGTTTTTCCGCGTACTAGCTCAGGCACATCGGGATTTTTTTTCTGCGGCATTATAGAGGAGCCTGTGCAGAATCTGTCAGGTAGATCAATGAAGTCAAATTGTGCCGATGTCCAGAGTATGAGTTCCTCACTCATACGTGACATATGAGTTAAGAGTAGTGCTGCAAAACCACAAAATTCAATACCAAAATCTCGATCGGATACAGAATCCAGCGAATTGCGCGTAGGGTGTTCAAAACCCAGTAATTCTGCGGTTAAAGAGCGATCGATAGGATAAGTTGTACCAGCTAATGCGGCAGCACCCAGCGGAGACTGATTCATGCGTGTGCGACAATCAATAAGTCGCCCATAATCGCGTGTTAGCATTTCATACCATGCCATCAGGTGGTGCCCAAAGGTAACGGGTTGAGCCGTCTGCAGGTGTGTAAAGCCAGGCATAATGGTGCTGGCGTAGCGCTCTGCAACACTCAGAATACCCTGTTGAAGTCGTGTTATCTCAGCTGCGATCAAGTCTATTTGATCTCTCATATATAGCCTAATATCAGTAGCGACTTGGTCATTACGTGAGCGGCCCGTATGCAGCTTTTTCCCGGTAATACCGATGCGTTTGGTGAGCTCGCTTTCGATGTTCATATGCACATCTTCAAGGGCTACACTCCACTCAAATTTGCCAGCATCAATATCGTCTTTAATGGCATTGAGTGCGGTAATAATGTCATTTTTTTCTTGCTCAGTGAGTACACCCACTTTACTCAGCATGGTGGCATGGGCAATCGAGCCTTGAATATCTTGATGAGCAAAACGCTGATCAAAATTGACCGATGCAGTAAAGCGTTGAACAAATGCATCGGTAGCCTCAGTAAAGCGTCCTCCCCATTGCGAATTAGTAGAAGGCTTGTCATGTGAGGGTGTATCGCTCATAGGGTTTATCTCAGTGTATTCTGCCTATCAACCGGGCAGGGGTTTTGGGGTGGGCTGATGTTTCGTATGTTTATCGAAATCCCAAGTCATCAAACCGCTAGGTCTGAAAAGCAGAGGGTGCAGTGAAACGCACAGGAAGCTACACTGGGCGTTAGCGGGCATTCATCAATTGAGTTAATCGCGCATTATAAACAACCCGAGCATACAACAAAAATGGTTCAGCAATCTTTTGCGTCAGATAGCGGCAGTGACTTCTTGCCTAATTTATGTACGGGTAAGGCCGTTTTTCATTTGGTGATTGTAGGTGAACTGCTGGCAATTGCACTGACACTGTCTTCGGCCTCATCTGGCGGGGCTTCATGGTATCGGTTTGGTTTGATATCCATGATGGTTCAGTGGATTGTTCTGGCCAGTGCGGCATGCTTGTGCCCACTCAATCATTGGTTCCGTCACCAGTCCCCAGAGATTGCAGGCGGCGTGAGTTATGGTATTGTTTTGGTTGTGACAGCGATTCTCACCATTGCTGGGGCTGCAATACAAGCCAATGGGTTCGATATTACGTGGCATAACGTCTATGCCAATACGACCATTGCCGCTATTTTTGCCGGTGTCGTATTGCGCTATTTTTACTTGCAACAGCAATTGCGTAATCAGCAGCAGTCTGAATTGCAATCACGTATTCAGGCGCTGCAATCACGTATTCGGCCGCACTTTCTCTTTAATAGTATGAACTCTATTGCGAGTCTGATTGAGATAGATCCGCCGCTTGCTGAAAGCTTGATCGAGGACTTATCTGATCTTTTCCGGGCCAGCTTGTCGGAGCCGGGGTTAGTCACACTAGAGCATGAGTTGGATTTGTGTAAGCGCTTTAGTCGTATTGAACAAACTCGACTAGGAGAGCGGCTGCAAATGAACTGGAATATCGAAGGCTCTGTGAATGAGGTCTCGATTCCTAGTTTGTTACTGCAACCCCTTGTCGAAAATGCCATCTATCATGGTATACAGCCTCTTGAAAAAGGCGGAGAAGTGGATATTGATGTATTTATTGGTGGAGGTGAAGTTAGGTTAGCGGTTTCTAACCCTGTTCAATTAAACGTACCTAAGGGGCGAAAAACGCAGGGAAATGGTATTGCGCTTGATAACATGAGAGGACGCTTGGAGGCATACTATGGTCATAAGGCACGTACCTATATTGTGGCCGAGGCGGGGCGTTTTAGCGTTCAATTGCAATTTCCTATAACGATGTCAAAAAATAAGGCTAATATTATTAGCTAAGCTAAACTCAATAGTAATGACAGGTTGTAGTGCTGATCACTTGATTTGATGTGTTTGGATTCAGCATTGCTCGCTCAAAATAGTCAATTGAAATAATTTAGGTGTCTCTTGAAACAAGTATTAATCGTTGATGATGAACTACTCGCTAGGCAACGCGCAACACGCATGGTTGAACGCTTGGAGGGTTATGAGGTTGTGGGTGAGGCAACAAATGGGACTGAAGCACTTCAATCTATTGATAGTCTCGACCCTGATATTGTTTTGCTCGATATTCGTATGCCAGGTGAAGACGGTTTGCAAACAGCGCGCACTATTGCTGAAATGGCAGAGCCACCTGCGGTGATATTTTGCACAGCCTATGACGAATATGCACTGGAAGCATTTGATACGCTTGCCGTGGGGTATTTGCTCAAGCC
>CALIUX010000042.1 GCA_938048505.1 uncultured Pseudomonadales bacterium | reverse complement strand
TATGGCGATACGGATGCGCTAATGCCGAGATTGCGCTGTCCGGGTAGTATTTCTGCCCCCTGGCTTGGTGAGGTGATATTGACGGAGTAGGAAACGGGCTCCGGCTCAGGAGCCGACGTAGCAATCTGCTGCTCTTTGACTGGGGGAGTTTCATTGATGTGCGGTAAATCTAAAGTGTTCAATTCTTTGCCGCTGGGTATATCGGAATATGTAATTTTCCCATTGGCATCAACACTTTTATAGATTTCGGCTAGGGCAGGCCCTGCACCCAGCAAGCACATAAACAATAGTCCTACTTGGCTGATGCGGTGCAAGGACTTGTTTTTTTCGTTTTTCATCTGAAGTTCCCTATGGGCAAGGTGGCAGTGTAATCATGCCATACGTACGCAGTTACGACCGGTATCTTTTGCGTGATAGAGCGCATTATCAGCACGATTTAGTGCTTGTTCGAATGGCTCATCTTTTGCGACTAATGCTACGCCTAAACTCATTGTGGTCGCAAGGCTTGCCCGATTCTCTAGGTTAAATGCGTGATTGGCGGTAATGCTGCGCAGTTTTTCCGCCAAATTATAGGCATCTGCAGAAGAGGGGTGTTGGCAGATTAAGATAAATTTTACGTTCTCCCACCGTCCAAGTGTATCGATGCTGCGAATGTTTTTTTGTATCAGTGCGGCAAATTGCTTCACAATTAAGTCGCCAGCATTATCACCATGTGCATCATTAATATGCTTAAAATAATCAATATCCATTGCAATAATTGAAAGCGGTAATGGAGGGTAGGAGGTAAAAAGAATATCGGTAACTTTAGATACCCCCTTGCGATTAAACAGCCCTGTTAGCTCATCTCGGTGTTCCTTTTTTTCTAAATCATCTATGTGTTCTTCAAGGATAGGCAGTAATCCATGTGTTGATTGACTACTCCTTACGGTTTTGTGTAATCGCGCTAACCATTCAATTGCGATAAGACTTAACCACATAAGGCTTAAATAAAAATAGACAACTTTTGACGGCAGCCAAGGCTTTAATAGGGTGATTTCTTCTACTGCAAAAAAATGTTTATCTTCTGGTGCGTGCCCTAAAACATCGAGTCCCACTTGGAAAATATTGTCAAACCTAGGTTTTCTCAAATGGGTGTCTGGGTCGGCTTTATTAAGCCACCATTGAGGTACGGAAAACTCTTCAGTGGAGAGGGTGATCGGTTGATTAAATTCATGTTGCTCAAGCGTCAGCGATAAAAACTGATGAGGCGTTGAAATCGTCGCGTTGGACGTTCGCGTATTGGCATTGCGCAGATATAAGCGCAGCTGCTTAGCTTTTCCTCGATAGCTAAAACGGATTTTTAAATGACTAATGGCATTAAAATCGATAAATTGCGAGTGATCAATTTCATCACTTTGTGGCGTTGTATAGCGGGCATCCTCACTATAACTACCGGATTGTGTGTAGTGTTTATTCCAACTCAAAATAATCCCACACGATTTATCCATGGAGTCACCTTGAATATCGCATAAAAAAGTCGTGTGATTGGCATTAAGCGGTGTGACAACGCTATGGCCTTTGCGGTGGCTGCGGTGACTATCGGCATAGAGTTGTGCTTTGGCATGAGCGTTGGGCAATAGCCCGATTTCTCTTGCTGGTGCTAACTGATCAATACCAATACACAGTACTGTCACAATCGCCGCTACGGCTCTGACATACACAAAATTCATACCCTGAATTAAGCTCCTCTAGCGGTACGCTATTGGGTGGGGGGGTTGTAAACAAAGAAGGGTTGTATCAGTGTAGGTGTTTTTTTTAGCGCGTAGGCTACATAGGTCGGAAACCTAAACCTTTGATAATTTTATCGCGCTATGAAGTACAGTTATAAGCTCGGAGGGGGGACATAAGATAGATCAGAGGCAATCTATCTTATGTGAGTATGTGAGGTATAAGCGCTTTTAGTAAAAAGCAGAAATAAAGAAACGGATTACGTTTGCCTTCAAGGTGTAAAGGGGTTCTGTGCCAGGTATAAAGCCTGATGAACCGTCGATACGGCCCGTTGCATCTCTAAAATTACCGTAATCAAACTGCATATGATCAACTTGCAGGTTCACCGTAGTACGCCTGAAAAAAGGGACCCAGCGCTGGTCGAGCTCGTAAAAAACACCTAAGCCAACACTATAAGAATCAAACTCGCTTAGCTCTTTATCACGGGCCAGAAACTCTTGGGCATTATCAAACGGGAATAAGTCGGCGTAAAAATCAGCTTGTGTTTGGGTATAGCCTCGTAAGCCCACTTGAAAGCGCCAGTTGCTATTGTATTCATGTAAATAACGAACTTCGATGTTGCGTGATTCTATGCCCCAATTATCTGAGAAATTTCGCAGCTCACCACGAATAGACGCTTTATAAGGTAAATGGTAGATGGTACGCAGAGCAATGGCGTCACTATTACGTGTATTGGGATAGACTTCGTTGGCAAGTCTCACGGTATCGCCGTCAAGGAAGTGAACTGAGCGGTAAGGATTGTTGAGTTGCTCGCCTTGGTCTAAGGATTTTTCAGCGCTAATACCCATCATCCATTTGGGTGAGAGCACTTGGGTGAACCCAAATCGAAATCGGTCATGTGTTACAGGAATGTAGTCGTTAATATCTGCCCCGCGTGTACCGACTAAATCGTCACCGTGGGAGTAGCCCATCGAAAGCGTAGTCATATCGCTAAAAAATGTTTGGCTTGCATTAAAGCTAATCGTTTCGGCTTCGTAGTCGTTTTCAGATGAGGTTGTGCCGCTGACAGAAAGCGACATTTTGTCGTACAGATATTCAACCCCTAAGCTATATTCTGTGCGCTCTTCGGTGTATTCACTTGCGCCAGATGTCACCACATCAATGGATGCGCTGGTGACTTGATCGACATAGTAATTGGCATAAACCGAAACGGAGTCTTTGAAGTTTTTACGGACTAAAACAGATGGGCCTGTAATTTCAATGCCACCGCCATCATAGCTGTGATACATAATATCAGCGCGCTCTTCTGGCAGTGTGGCAGCTTGCCCGCTTAAGGCTGTGAACACCAAAGCAAGCAGGCTTATCAGTCTTGCTATCTGCTTGCTACGAAAACCACCGATATTAATTACAGCCACAACCGCCTCCTGCGCTACCTTCTGCACCACGTGCAGCCTCTCGGCCTTCGTAAACATGATGCATGTATCGACCTGAAATAGGGTCCTTGTCAAATGACATTAACTCACTGGCAAGATAGCCTCTTTGATAAGGCTTGACCCAAGGTTTAGGTGCAGCACAGCCCGAAAGTATCAAGACTGCGCTAAAAAGGATGGCAAGTTTAAGCATTTAAAGGTGTCTTATTGAGCAAGCAGCTTTTTGATTTGAGCAACATAAACGGATTCTTCACCTGGTTTGTACCCTTTGTGCAGGTAAACCAGCTTGCCATCTTTATCGATAAAATAGCTCGATGGCATGGCTTCTACACCAAACACTTCAGTTGCAGTGTTGGCGCTATCATCCAAAATAGGGAAGCTCATGGGTGTTTTTTTCATGAAGTCGTCGCGATCAGCGGTTTCAGCATCAACATTGACACCTAATAGAACAAATCCCGCATCTTTGTAATCGGTATAAATCTTCTCGAGTAAAGGCATTTCTTGGCGGCAGGGTCCACACCATGAAGCCCAGAAATTCACCATGACGACTTTGCCTTTTAAGTCGGCGAGTCGAATGTTTTCACCGGTAGTCGATTTGAGCGTAATATCAGGTGCGGGCGTAGATAATTTGCCAGCCTGTGCTGTTATAGCTAAAAATAAGCTCAATAATCCAATTACTAATGTTTTCATCTTTTTATACCTCGTATTGGGCCTTTACGATAAAAGGTCACCATTCGGTCATGCCGCTTAGGGCATTTTAATCGGGTCACTCTTTTGGAGTGCTTTACATGTCATCCGCTTACGCCCACTGGCGTTTGCTCGGTATTACTGACAGGTTAATTGAGTTTCAGTTTCTATATGAATTTCTATTAGCTTCTCTCTTTTAGTTAGAAAAAGAGAGTAAAGCCCAAGCTGTTTTCGAGGTTTTGAATCTCTTTATCTTCACCAAACAAAGCATGAGTCATGACATGATTTTTCACGTCCCAGTGCATTGCAATACGGTCGTTAAGGAATAAACGCAGCCCACCACCAAAGTTATAGGTGAGGTATTCATTATCGGCAAACAGAGTATTACCCGCTCCTAGCATGAGATAAAACGCACTATTGAATGCCCAGCGGCCGATATACACTTCGCCTGGCAGTAGGTTATAGCCTAAATTCAGGTTGTAATAATCAAGCTCGCGCTGTTCTTCGGTTAAGAGTGGCGTCGCACCGCTGAGCTCTTCAAAGCTAGAAGCTTGTAGTTTTGAGACGCCATAATTGGCTTCGACAAACCAATCTTCGGTGATATGAAACGCTAATCTCAAGCCGTATACATCGTTAGAGCCAAAGTCTTCTACGCTTAATACGCCCGCATAAAAACCAAACTCAAAATTTTCGGTATCGATGATGCCTTCTCGAATTTCTCGGCGTTTGATATCGGGTTTAACGACATCATCGAGCAATTGCTGATTGGCGTCATCGGCCCAAGCCACATTACTGTACGCAATACTGCCAACTAAGGCCGCGCCCAATAGCACCATGCGGCCTAACAACAGGCGGCTCATTTGTTTACCAGGCAGTATGGCTGTTAAAACTGCACGCCGAAGCCAGCTTTCCACTCTTCTATCTCCTCATTGACATTGCGTGTGGTCAAAATAATGTGTTTATCGTACTCCAGCCTAACCAAAAAACGGCTAGACAGGTGGTAAACCCAGCCTCCGCCAACGCTGACGATAGGATCATCCCGGTCCTCAGATTGCACAATAATTGTACTAGGATCCGTCTGAATTACCCCTGAACCTATTCGGAAGAAGGGCGATATACGCCACGAAGGAAAAGGGAAATGACTCATACCAAGAGAAGCAATCTTGAGGTTAGAGAAATTGCCAAAAGCCTGTGTTAACCGAATATCGGCCAATAAACTGGGGGTGAAATTGTAGGCGGCAAAAGCGGTATAACCAACAGCCCCCTCAATCACGCCTGCGTAGAGACCAAGCTGATAGGGATATTGAGTATGATCTTGCCAGCCATCATCACTTGGGCCGAGTGCATAACCTTCTGAATCGTAGGTATTAGCCAGATCGTTACGTGCAATCCAGCCTATTTTCCCGTCGAGTGTTTCAGCCTTGAACCAATCGCTGCGGCTTTTATGAATGAGTATCTGGTCACCGCGCTCTATCACATGAAAGACGGGGTAACCACGCCCTGCGAAAGTACGCATATCAATATAGGGCGCTTCAACGGTAACAACTCGCTCGGAGGCCTTTTGCCAATGCGCGGGTTGTTCTTCGTCATCGAAAGCCCAAACCGTAAGCGGCATCATCAGGCTGAGAAGCAGGCTCGCGCTCCATTTGCATAATCGGCTTGTCATGTTTTTTATAATCAGTCTAGTCCGCCTAGTTAAGGGGCGCATCAAAAGGGTTATTGTAATATTGCGCACCGATATCCCACCATTCTGCAATCAAGCGTAGCTCGCTCGGTGACATAATGCCCATGTGAATGGGGTCACTTTCGAACAGGCCGATAAAATCGGCAAGGTTAATCGGTGACATCCTATTGTTACAGACAAGCTCTTGCGTAATCACCTCCCTGTCTTCTTCCATCGACACTCTATCGCGTATTGTGCTGGGGATAAATAGCTCACCAGCAATATTGACAACTGTTGGGCGATTTCTGCGTAGCTGTACGTAGGATTCAACGTAATCATCTGATGCCGTGAGGTTACAGCTTGCATCGTTTACAAAGGGTGGGCCACTATTTTGTACCGGAATATTTGAAAATTCACGCGTTAAGTTTAAGCTGGCAGCAGGCCCCAATAATTCACCGAGTGCGTTCGCATACGTTGGGCTATGGCAGTGGGTGCACGTATTATTCACTACCACATCACCTGCGCTATCACAGTTGCGGCGATCTCGCTCCCAGAGCGGCTGGATATGTTGTTCATAGTTGATAGTAATGCGGCAGCGAGCATCCCAGCTGGTTGCGCTACTGATGCTGGCACAAGGACTTGGGCGTCTCCAGCTAACGGGCTCGCTGGGTACAGAGCATGTTTCGGTACTGGTTGGCGGCAATGCCGTGGCATCATCAGGGGCAATGCTGGCATAAGTTAATGCAATATCGGGCTCTCGTGCTGCTGGGTCAATCGTCCAGATATCTCGATAGCGCAGGTCAATACTTGGCGTGCGTGCGGGTTGGCTTTCGGCCATGCTTTGACCTGTGCTAGCGCCTAAGTCATTGACTCCGGCAAAAGGAGCGCCTAAATAGGCACTGGGGAGCTCGGCATCTGAGCGCCCATGCGCGGCGTCGGCACCGTCGCCACTATTGATGTTATCGGTATGTTCGTGACAGCTTATGCATTGGCGTTGCTCCCCTGCTTGCACGCTAATCCAATTTTCATGTCGATCACCGATACGCTGGCCCGATGCATCGACCAAGCTGATCATAAACGGTACATTCGCAGGTACTTCAAATTTTGCAGAGCCATCTGGCTCGATCGGAACATAGCCTAAAATATCGCGCATCAGCTGTGAGCGGTTGGTACCAAAGGCCGAATTATCAAAGT
Organism: uncultured Pseudomonadales bacterium; assembly: GCA_938048505.1. Classification (GTDB taxonomy): domain Bacteria; phylum Pseudomonadota; class Gammaproteobacteria; order Pseudomonadales; family Cellvibrionaceae; genus Marinagarivorans. The sequence continues at coordinate 10,023 of CALIUX010000042.1, read as the reverse complement.
TGCGCACGTCTCGACTGGGTATTGGTACATGTTTGACGAGGCGAATAAAACGCGCAGGGCGTAAGCTGCGGTCAGCCTCGTGCGGCATAGGGAAGAGTTCTCGTGGTAATGCGCCATCGACTTCATAAACGTTTCGAATGCTCACCGTGCCTAGGTCTTCGGCTTTCAGCCCGTCGCTAATCGCTGGTGCAACAAACGCGGAGAGTGGTTTAGGGGCAATAACAACGGGCTCTGTATAGATTTCGGTTTCTGTGGGCGGCTTGATGGGAAGCTGTGTACCAGCATTGCGATCCAGTACCCACAAGCCATAAGCGGGCGCTGCGGGCTCAGCGCCTTCACGTTCTAAAAATTGCTCGGTACAAGGAAAGAAGAGGTCTTCAGCGGGATCATATAAACGGCAAGCACTCCAGCTTGTTAGGAGCCGGTCAGTGCCGTCACTGAGGGGATAAGCTGAGTTGTAAAGCCCGCCCATTGAAAAAGGCTTGGGTGACTCTGTCGTATCAATGCTGATTGGGCTGAGGCTCTGCTCAGCCTCGCCCGTATCGGGGTTGCGTAAGTTGGTTGTTCCGTTTGATAAAAACTGGTCGATGTTAACGCTGACAATATCGCCTCCCCAGTTTTGACTGCGGCGTTGACGGGAATTGATTAATACTTTGCCATCACCGATGGTGCGAGCATGCCAGAGTGCTAAAGGTGTGTTGCCATCTTCCTCTGCACCTTCTACTTCAATGGCGCCGGCTGCATTGTAACCATACAACCGCTCTAATTGGCTGCCGTCTGGATTGACGACATAAAAGCTCAGTTGATCATGCCGGTTAATATTGTCCCAGCGCAAAAAGAGTATGCGGCCGTCTTCTAATACGGTTGGTTGGAGATCGTGGCTAGGGTTAAAGCTCAGTTGCTCTAGCTCATCATTGATGGGGTCGTACACATGCAGATTGAAGGCTTCTTCGTCTCGGTCTTCGGTCAATCCTGCGTACTGTGGTTTACCTTCATCGAGCAGAATCGCTTTTGTGCGTTTTTGGCGTGTTGAGGTGAATACAATGCGACCGTCAGGTAAATAGTGCGGCGAAACATCATGCCCTTGCTCTTGTGTTACGCTATCCAATAGCGGCGTTAGGGCTTTGGTTTCGAGGGTATATTCCCAGATGCTCCACGTGGGTTGTTCGTCCTCGTCGGCCTCAGGGTCTGCTGGTGGCCGAAGGGCAAAAATAAGTTTGTCGCCTGCAGCCGATGCTTCAAGGTCTTTTATATCGTAGGTGGCAGGAATCAGTGGGCTATCGGGGTCGTCTAAATCTTCTGGCACATCCTCAAATAGCGCGGAGGTGATCACCTCTTCGGGTGCAGAAGCACTGGCGCGGGCTTTGAGTATTAGGCTCGCGCCTGGGTTGAAGCGTACAGGGTCAAGAATATCTTGCTCAACGACGCTTCCATCTTCATTTAAAGGCAAGCTGCGGGCAATAAAGGCAATAGGGAAATCAGCGACTACGGGGTCGGGTGCTTGCTTCTCTCCCAAACCTCTACTTTCGCTCACATCACAACCGGTAAGAAACATACAGGCTGCCAGTGTGCTGGCACCAAGCGACTTCATATAGCGAGCGAAGTGCGTGTTTGGCTTTAGAAGAGTTAACATAATATTCCTTGATTGAGCAGTTTGTGTCATTTACAGACACTTTTGAGCGATAACCTGATGCATTTTGCATGTAAATAGGTAGCTTGACGCTCTTGTATTAGCTTTGAAACGTATGCTTAAGCTTATTGTACTCGTTCAAGGCTAGCAGGGCGTATTCTTACAAGGCATTTTTTTCGCCGACACCCCCATTAGCCTGCCCTAAGCGTGCGCTAAGTCAAGAACGCGTATGTTAAGCATCCCTTACGTGTCATCAGTTTTTGAGTTGGAACAAAATCTGCTGTGAACGATTAATACTTTATTACTGATTTTGTAGCGCATCATGCTGTGAGTCTAGCTATGTGTCTAATAGTCAGCGGCACCCTGAAATCGGTCACATTTTGAATGAATACGTTAAGAAATGGAAGGGAAATAGCAGTGTATAAAGCCTGCTACGCCTTAGGTCAGCTTTTAAGGATTGCTGTCCTATTCATCCTGACTTTTGCATGAACATGTAAGTGGTTGTGCCTAGAGCGCCTTTTACCCACTGAAGTGATGTGAAAGAAATAATGTGATCTATGCTATTTGGGATAAATGCTTTGCTGGCCGCTTTTTGCGTTGCAACTTTAGAGCGTTGTTAGAGCATTAACGTTTTTACTGCTTTGAGTGGCGTGACAGTTTCAAAAATGATGTTACCACTTCAAAACGATCATTTTTAAATCATTACCTAGCGAATAACTCTAATAATGATAAATATACAACACTATTGATGAGACATTTTATGGCGAGGTTCGCGTTTAAACCTGTAATAACGTCTTCTAAGGCTCTTGTGTATAAAGTGTGTGCAGCGCTTGATATGCGTCGCTCAGTCAGGGCAGCGTTAACGGGATTGGTTGGCTTAAGCTTGGCTATTTGCGCACCGCTAACATGGGCGGGTAGCCTTGAGCAGGCTAAGCGACTGCATGAGCGTTTAACCGGTGTGCCGCCCAGCGCGCAAACGACAGTGTTAAGTAATATGGCAGCACTCATTGATGCCAATAACCCTCGGGGCGCTGCAGATCTAGCCATGGAGAATGAGGCCTTTTATCGCGTGACGCTGGTTAATTGGGCCGCTCCTTGGACTAACCGCGAACAAAGTGTATTTGTCCCCTTTAACGATTACATTGCAACGGTTGTCGGCATGGTACGCGATGGTGAAGATTTTCGGAGCCTTTTGTATGGAGATATCCTTTACACGGTAGACGGGGCTTCGCCGGGTTATGCCTTGAACAGTAATGCACACTATGAAGACGCCGCCAGTCGTGCGTTGCCTTTAAAAGCGGCCTTACAGCGGCAGCGTCAGTCAGATGTTACCGGTTTGCCGGCTGAGGCAACAGCCGGTGTGATGACGTCGCGTGCGGCCTCAAAAGCGTTTTTTATTGCAGGCACAAATCGCGCGCAACTCCGTTTTACCTTGTTGAACCACCTCTGCCATGATCTTGAGCAATTACATGATGTGACTCGGCCGCCTGACCGCATCCGGCAAGATGTATCGCGGTCCCCTGGCGGTGATTCACGTGCTTTTTTAAATGGTTGTTTGGGTTGTCATAGTGGGATGGACCCACTCGCGCAGGCGTTTGCTTATTACAACCATCAATATGATGCAGACAATGATTTAACTGGTGAGCAAGGTCAAATTCAGTACAACACTGAAGGTCAGACCGATGCTGAAACCGGCACGCGTGTACAAGCTAAGTACCACATCAACAGTGCAACATTTCGGTTTGGATTTATTACGCCTGATGATCGTTGGGATAACTACTGGCGCCAAGGTGTGAATGCAAATTTAGGTTGGGATGCCAGCTTGCCGGGTTCTGGCAATGGGGCCAAAAGTTTAGGACAAGAGCTGGCACACAGCGAAGCTTTTGCATCCTGCCAAGCGACTAAAACGTTTGAGGCCATGTGCCTACGTGAACCCCAGACGCGTGATGATTTTAACCAAGTCGAGACTATGGTCAGTCATTTTAAAACCGCCGGCTACGATGCAAAATCCCTTTTTGCTGATGCCGCTATTTATTGTATGGGGGAGTAAACCATGGTGATGCATTTACGCCTCTATTTTATTTTGATTGCCAGCGCCATTCTCTTCACTGGGTGCAGCCAAAACAGTGCTCCGACAAACACAAAAAATCCGCCCCCAGTCGAGCCAGATACTGTACTAGAAGGCGCTGTGTATAAAGGCCCATCGCCTTCAGCCGCAGAAGTCCAAGCGTATTTGACGAATATTTGGACCAATTTGGCGCGCGAAGATCGTTGTGGGGCTTGCCATATTGAAGGTGGACAAGAGCCACAATTTGCGCGTAAAGATGATATTGATTTGGCTTATGAAGCGGGTTTAACCGTCATCAACACAGACGCATCCAGCCTTTCACGTATGGTAACGCAGGTTGCTGGTGGGCATCAGTGTTGGCGGAATGAACCCACTGTATGTGGTGATACGCTTGTGACATGGATTGATGCATGGTTACGTGATGTCGCAATTGCGCAAGGGAAAGAAATTGAGCAAGCACAGGTGCTGTTGCTGCCCCCTGATATTAAGCCCGTGGGCACAAGTCTGCCTTTCCCTGAAGACAGTCAGGCCTTTAAAGAGAAGTTATATGACCCGTATTTGGAACCATACTGCTCAGAGTGTCATGCGCCTGACGGGGCACCGCCTCAGCAGCCTTATTTTGCGGGTAGCGATGTGGACTCGGCTTATCAAGCAGCTAAAACGAAATTAAAACTCACTGCGCCAGAGCGTTCGCGCATGGTGGTGCGTTTAGCCGAGGAGTCACATAACTGTTGGTCTGCCAACTGCGCCAGTGATGCTGCTGCCTTGCGAGATGCAATTGCAGCTATTGCAGCGGGTGTTGAGCCCGTCTCGGTCAACCCGGCATGGGTGACGAGTAATGCCCTACAGTTGTCGCAAGATGGTTTACTGGCGAATACCGGCGGCCGTGTTGAAAACAACATCATCGCCAAATATGAATTCAAGACAGGGCAAGGCGACATTGCTTACGATACATCTGGTGTGGAGCCTCCGTTAGATTTGCGCATCAGCGGGGATGCTGGTTGGCTTGAAGGCGGTGTTTGGGGGGTGCGCTTTTACGATGATGACGCGGGTGAAAACCCCGACAATGGACGTATTCAAGGCGCAACCGCCGACAGTAAAAAGCTGCATCGACGCATTACCTTTTCGGGTGAATATTCTATTGAAGCATGGGTCGCGCCAGCCAATGTCACGCAAGACGGGCCTGCGCGCATTGTGAGTTATACGGCTGGGGATGACGCACGTAACTTTACGTTGGGTCAAACACTGTACAACTATGATTTTTTGAACCGTACGAGTGAGGCATCAACGAATGGTCAGCCTGCGGTCTCGACTCCTGCGGCTGACGAAGTGCTGCAAGCGACGCTTCAGCATGTTGTGGTGACGTTTAATATTCTTGATGGCCGGCGTATTTACGTTAATGGCGAGCTGATTACAGAAGAGTCTGCAGACGAGGTGGGTGAGGCCAGTCTTGCGACCTGGGATGATACGTTTGCCTTGATTTTGGGGGTAGAGGCCTCTGGGCTTGATCCTTGGCTGGGTACACTACGCTTTTTGGGCATCCATAGCCGCGCCTTAAGTGCAGACAGTATTCAAGCGAATTATGATGCTGGCGTTGGTGAGAAGTTTTTGATGCTGTTTCGTGTCACTGACTCCATCAATGCCGGTTCGCTACCTGCGGGAACTGATGCCTATGTCATTTTTGAGGCAGAGCCCTTTGATAGCCATAGCTATCTATTTGCTAACCCGTTCTTCTACATCCTTGACCCCAACCAACTGGTTGGCTCAAATGCTGCTCCCTTGAACGATATTCGTTTAAAAGGCATGCGCATCGGCGTGAACGGTCAAGAGCCTGCCATTGGGCAAGCCTTCGCTACGCTCGATACTGTGATTACAGCAAGTGATTATGTACCTGGGCGAGGGCAGCCCTTATCGCGGCTGGGTGCGTTAATTCCTGTTGAGCAAGGCAAAACGGCGGATGAATTCTTTTTAACCTTTGATGCGCTATCGGGTACGTCTTTCAGTCGGCCAGCGGACGCCGTGCCCGCGCTGCCAGAGCGTGAAGATATTGCTGAAGAAGCTAAAGCTGCTGATATCGGGATTAAGACCTTTGCCGATATTCACAATAGTTTATCGGCGATGACAGGCGTGCCCACAACACAAGCACCTATTGTAGAAACCTATGGCAAAGTGGAGCAGCAATTACCCGTCAATGAAAACATTGAAGGTTTTCTACCGGCGCATCATATGGGCATTACGCAGCTCGCCGTGGCGTATTGCGCAACGTTAGTGGCTGATGAGTCGCTGAGGGCGCAAAAATTCCCCCAATTCAGTTTTGGCGCCAATCCGCCTGTTGCCTTCAATAGCGCAGGTCGAGAGCACTTCATCACGCGCTTAGCGCAAATGCTCGTTGTGATAGCACCAGATGGTACGCAGGTTAGCACAAGCCCTGCGCTGCCTGAATTGACGCTACAACTGAATCAGTTAATCGATCGCATGACCGCATGCGGTACGACCTGCCCAGCCGGGACAACGGACAGTACCGCGACGGCTGTCTGCGCTGCAGCATTAGGCAGTGCAGCCATGCTTATACAGTGAGGAGACAGCTATTGAAACAGGTTAGCGTAAGGCGCCTGTTAGCCTAAAGAGCGTTGATTCACAAACGTTGGCTTACAAACGTCGACTCACAATAAGTTGATTGACTAAAAAATGATTGAATAGTGGATCTAAAAAGCGTTTTGATCCACTCGCTTTTACCCAGTAAAAGCCCCACCGTAGGAATTGATGATGAAAAGAAACCGAGGCTCAAAACAGTCGTTTTCTCCTGATGAGGCATTGGCGCACCCTGAGCACCATAAGCCTCGCTCAAGGCGTGACTTCATTGCTCAAGGGTTTAGTGCCGGCGCGACTTCGGTTCTTGGGGCATCGTGGCTAAGTAACCCCGCTATGGCTGCGCTGTCTGCTGATATTGTGGCCGGTGATCATGGCGATAACTGCCAGCTTGAATACGGCGGTGCGAATAAAATCCCCTTTATTTGCTTTGATTTAGCGGGTGGAGCCAATATTGCGGGTTCCAACGTTTTGGTTGGCGGCCCAGATGGGCAAAAGGATTTCCTAAGCACCAGTGGTTATTCTAAACAGGGCCTGCCAGGTGATATGGCACCCTCGATTGCGAACCCCGAAACAGGCGTTAGTGATTTTATTAATGAAGAGTTGGGTTTGGCTTTTCATTCCGATAGCCAATTTTTGGCGGGCATATTAGAGAAAACATCGGAAGAGACGCGTGGGCAAATCAATGGCGCTGTGATTGCGGCTCGTAGCGAAAATGATACGGGTAATAACCCTCATAATCCTATGTATGGCATTTATCGAGCCGGTGCCGCAGGTGCATTATTGCCACTTTGCGGTTCGGTGAGCAGCCTTTCAGGGGGGAACTCCATGTCGCCTGCCAGCATGATCGATGCGGCTGCTAGACCGACTAAGGTTGATCGCCCTACGGATGTGACAGGTTTGGTTGATACAGGTGGGTTGGTCGGTTTGTTATCGAAAGACGATACGGTTGCCGTGATGGAGGCGATGTACCGTGTGAGCAACGCGAAATTAAATGCTGTTGATACACAACGCGCCCGCGACGACATCATTAAACAGCATGTGCGTTGCAGCTATGCCAAAAGCGCCGATATCGTCTCGCAATTTGGTGGGGTCGACCTGAGCCCACTATCTGACCCCAATATTGTGGGCGAGCAGGGCGTCTTTAGCGTTGAGGATATGAATGACCGAGAGTTTCGTAAAACAGCTTCTGTGATCAAAATGGTACTCGATGGCCCTGAGCGAAGTGCTGGGGGTGGCGCCGAGAGTGCAAGTCGAGGCGCCTATGCCGGTGCCGGCACGATAACAATGGGCGGTTATGATTACCATACGGGGGATCGAGCAACGGGCGAGCAGCGCGATTTGCGCGCAGGCCGTTGTATGGGTGCCGTATTGGAATACGCTGCCAAGCAAGGCAAGCCTGTGATGATGTATGTCTTCAGTGATGGCTCGGTATTCAGTAATGGCAGCACAGATGATAGTGAACAAGGGCGCGGTAAAGGTGTTTGGACCGGTGATAATCAACAAACCGCGAGTGCTTTTTTTCTTGTGTATAACCCTGGCGGTAAACCCGAGTTGATGGGCGGCTCTCCCGAGCAACAAGCTAAGCAGCAGCAAATAGGCTTTATGCGTGCCTCTGGGGATGTAGAAACCTCATCCAGCCCTGCGGCAAACAATGTAAATTCGCTTGTGGAATCAGTAGTGCTCAATTACTTGGCGTTACATGGCGAGCAAGGGGTGTTCTCGGATCTTTTCCCTGGGCACAGTTTAGGCGATTTGGATCGTATTACCGCTTTTCAGCCAGTGGTTAGTGGTACGGTTTGAAAGACGCCGTTTATTGTTTCTCATTAATTAGCTTAACGGGTTCTTTTTATTGGCTTTTTTTGCAATACTAAAAGAAGTATATTGATACGCGTAATGGTTGATTTGACTTTATCTGCCATGCTAATTATTATACCGCTCGTCGGAAACCTCATTCAAAAGGCGGTATTTTGGCTGTTTAGGTTCATTTTTTGTCTAATACCTCTGGCGCGTAAATCAACAAATGGTTAATATTTAACCTCTTCTGTAATCGTTAATTTTGTTGATCTATGACTAGTATGAAAGTTGATTTTGAAAGCCTCCCCATTCTTTTACAAAAAGCCCGTGAATCGATTGTTTTATCGGCGCGTCAAACGCTCAGTGCATATGACCTGACCGAGCAGCAGTGGCGTGTTATTCGCACGGTATACCTGAATGGTGAATTAAACGCGCAAACACTTGCATCGCAAAGCGCCATCTTAGGGCCTAGCCTATCTCGTATCCTTAATCGTCTTCAGGAAGATGGTTTTTTACTGCGCAAGACCTCGCCGGGTGACCAGCGTGAGCTGATTATTTCATTAAGTGCAAAAGGTAAGCGTCTTCATCAAAAAGTATTGCCTAAAGTACAAGCTAATTACGATAAGCTCAGCGGTAACATCAGCGCGAATAAAATGAGCCAAGTAGTGGGCCTTTTGGACGATATTATTGCCATCGAGCAGTAGTAATCACTCCAGTAGTAACCAGTAGTAATACCCAGTATTCATAACATACGGAGGCTATAAAGCTTCTGCATTCGTACACGGTAAAAAGTGTATGGAGTATTGACCCTTTGTTCGGGTCTATTTTTTCTAAAGCCACCCTATGTGAAGAGCATGGGGTGGCTTTTTGCGTTGTATTATCTGAGTCATAGATATGTCTGTTTTGCCATCCAGCGTGAGATTCTACCGCCAAGTCGCTGGGTAACTCCCTTTTTTTAGTATCGGGCTATTCTCAAAATAAAACCGGTGAGAGCAAATCTGAATAAGTGCCCAGTTAAAGCTGAGCATTATCAATTTTTGTGTCGTTTCGATAATCATTACAGGGGGCAAAACGTGTGACATCACTCAGCATGTCTACAGTGAGTAGCGGGCAATGCAATATCGCAGATGATATGTTTAATGCAGAGGGCGGTGGTTCAGAGGTAGATTTGAATCGCAATCAGGGCAACCGAGACCTTGTTTGGGACCTTGATCAATTTAAGCAGCGAAAGCGTGCCGAATCATTCATTTTGCAGTTTGAAAACCGCATTTGTGTTTACTCGAATTCTGTTGAGCAAATTTACACTAACTACAACGTCTTTTTCCCTGCTGAAGAAAAGCGTAAGCTGGTTATTCTGCCTAGTCCTGATGCGCATCATGATATTTTTAATTATGTTTCGGAATCCGCTATCAAGCCAACAGGGTTGCTGATTGTGCCACACTTAGTCGGCAAGGCTTATTGCATGATGTTACGTATCCCTTTACGTAAAGGTGATGATCCTTATCGGTTGGTGCCGCTTAAAGCAGGCCTTAAGCTAATTAATGCGCGTCGCCCGCCAGAGCAGCCTTTATTGCCCATACTCATGAAAGGTGACTTGCGCGAATTGGATGAGAGCACGCCTTCTTTACATTTGCACTCGCTTAATTTGGCTAAACTTTCGGGCTTGTCTGCCATGGAAGTGATGAGTATCAAGCGTGTGATTTTGGATAAGATGCAAACGCTTTAGAGGCGTTATTTGGCTAAAAAGATATAAAAAAGGCGCCTAGCTCTTACTGAGTTAGGCGCCTTTTTTATTTTTATTGTCCCGTCCTGAAATAGGTTTACCACTAGGAGACCTATTTTGGAAAGACCCGACAAAAGTCGCCGCAAACGTACGCAGCGTGATTACACATTAGCCTTTAAATTGAGCGTTGTTGCTCAGGTAGAAAAGGGCGAAATG
>CALIUX010000041.1 GCA_938048505.1 uncultured Pseudomonadales bacterium | reverse complement strand
GGCCTCGGCCCTACCAGCGACATGCTGCCGTTCAGTACATTAAACAGCTGAGGCAGCTCATCAATGCTGGTGCGGCGAATAAACCCGCCCACTGGTGTGATGCGGCTATCGTTGGCCTTAGCTTGCTCCACGACCTCTTTGGCTTCATGTACGTACATGCTGCGAAATTTATAGACATGAAACTTCTTACCATCCCAACCATCCCTGACTTGTTTAAAGATGATAGGGCCTTTTGATGTCAGCTTCACTAAGAGGGCAGTGGTGATCAGAATAGGGGATAAGGCCAGAATAGCCATTACAGCGATAGACTTATCCATAAAAGACTTAATGAAGGCTGGGCCACCGTTACGTAGTGGGGTTTCATTTAAGTTGATTAAAGGAATACCGCTGACTTCACGCACGCTGTGGTTGAGCAGTTTAAGCGAGTAGATATCAGGCGCCCAAACGATATCTACATTAAGGTGTTCTAAGCTGTTTTGAAGGGATTCTATCTTGTGAGTTTCGCTAAGTGGCAATGCCATATAAACGCGTCGAACATTATGCTTTTCAATTACGTCTTTAAGGTCGGCATCGGATCCAATGATAGGCACGTCTTTTGATGACCAGCCTTCTGCTGAAGCACTTTGCTCAAGGCTCACAACACCAATGAGTTTATCGCTCAGCCAGATGTTGCCATTAATGGAGCGTGCTAAGCGTGCGCTCAATGAGCCCGTACCAATGATTATTGAGGCAAAACGTGGCTTGTAGCGGCGACGGTAAAGGGTATGTATATGTCGAGTGAAATACAGCAGTACAACTTGCGCGCCGTAGGATGCCATCGCCCAGTAAACAATCACTTGGCGAGAATATTCTTCGGATGTTTTGGTTAAAAAGGCGAGCCAGGCAAGTAAAATAATGACCGCGCCCCATGCTCTGGCAAGCAGCTGCAGTCCGCCAACTAGCGTTTCAAAACGCCTAAATACACCCATCAAGTGATAAGTGATGGTCATAAGAAGCACTGCAAAGACGAGCATCACGCGGTATTGCTCGCCAAAAACACCGTCGCGCCAATATGTCAGTACTAATAAGGGCGCAGCAACTGCGCCAATATTCAGTGCATACTGCACCCACTGAACAAATGTGTCGTGATTCTGTAAGAGCCGCTTAGGGCGTCGAGTATGCTTATCTAAATTTGAGGTAGGAGTCATCTATAAATTATACGTGACTGCGACGCACCGTGAGTAATATTTCGTAAAATGAGTAACTTACACACCCTCTACAGCTTTATATCTACGACTTTATCTCTACAGCTTTATGCATCACATAAAAGATTAAGGGTCAGTTTTTTAGCTGAGCTAAAAGTGTTACTTGGAGCGCTATATCCGGCTAGATACTTCTAATTCGTAGTTTAATTCGTAATTCGCGTTGTTTTGACAATACCTTTGCCGCTGTGCATCTTGTTCAAGCCATCTTTTGAATGGCAATAAAAAGATATGAATATGCTTGGTAAATCCTTGGCAGCAAATAAAAGCGCGATCAAGCGTCGTTGTAAAAAACTACGCGCTAGTTTGCTCTGCTGCGTGCGCCTAATAGCAGTAAGCCTATACCACAAAGTGTTAGGTAAAGCGGCTCATTTATGCCACTTGAACCAATAACGGGTAGATTAATTCCTGTATCTGCTGCGGATGTTTGAGCGAATACTAAGCCTACGATAATGAGTTTACTAACAAACTTAACTGCGCCTTTCATGGAAATCTCCTAATTGCCCTAGCTTTTTGAGCTATATATGCGTTTTGCTTTCAAAAATTGCGCTGATGTGCGCACTGCAAAGTATACAGCACATCCTGTGCCAATCCTTATTTTGTTACCTAGTGTAACGCATCTATTTTCTATGTGTCTGATTTATAACGATTTGTTTTTTTTATTTTTACAGTATTTAATAATTGGTAACATTCACCTTAACGATTCGACACACTACTTAGTGTGAGTGTATAGTTTGCCGACGCCCACTATTTGGGCACTTTGTTATCGATTTAGTTAACGGTAATACTATACTTTTTCATTAAGTCATACAGAGTGGGGCGTGTTACACCCAATAATTTTGCCGCAGCAGAGATATTGCTCTCGGTCATGCCTAATGCACGGGTAATGGCTGACCTTTCTGCTTGGTGTCGAACCTGTCTGAGGTTTAGGAATGTGCTTTCATGGTTATGTAGCCCTAAATCGTCACTTGTAATCAATTTATCGTCACACATAACCAGCGAGCGCTTTACGCGGTTCTCTAATTCACGGATATTCCCAGGCCATTCGTAGCTGTCAATTGTGTCGACAGCCTCAGGAGAAAAGCCCGAAATAGACGTGCCGTTTTGCTGGTTATATACCTTCAAAAAGTGGCGCGCGAGCAGCAGTTTGTCACCATGGCGCTCACGTAGTGGCGGGATATGCACTTCCATTTCGCATATTCGGTAGTAAAGATCTTCCCTGAAGGAACCGTCTTTTGTCATGGCAAGCAAATCTTTATTGGTGGCGCACACTACGCGCACATCAATCGGTATTTCTTTTCGTCCACCCACGCGTTCAATAACGCGTTCTTGTAGAAACCTCAAGAGCTTGGCTTGTAGCACCAGCGGCATATCGCCAATTTCATCAAGAAAAAGAGTACCCTCATGCGCCATTTCTACTTTACCAGGGGTTTGCTTGGCGGCACCCGTGAAAGCCCCTTTCTCATAGCCAAATAATTCTGCTTCCATTAGGTTTTCAGGGACTGCAGCACAGTTAATGGCAACGAGTCGATTTTTTTTACGTGGACTCAATTTGTGCAGTGCTTTAGTCAGAACTTCTTTACCTGTTCCGCTCTCTCCTGTCAGTGTGAGTGTGACATTTGATGGTGCAAGCTTTTCGATCATGCGGCAGACTTTTAGCATAGCGGGGTCGCCTGCAATGACATCCTGTAAAGGCGCTTTTCGGTTTTCTTCCTCTGCGCGGTATTTCTCTTCAAGGTGGTAGATTTGAAAGGCGCGTTGCAGAATGAGATTAAGGGTTTCAGCATTAACGGGCTTCTGGTAAAAATCATATGCACCCATTGCCACTGCCCGTACAGCATTTTCATAATCTGAATTGCCGGTCATGACGATGATCTTTGCTTCAGGCCGCAGCGCGCTAATTTCGCGGATGCAGCGAAAGCCTTCTTCTACACCTTCGGCATCGGGTGGGAGGCCTAAATCTTGTAAAATAACAGCTGGCTCATTAAGGCGTACAGCGGCAATGGCTTCTTCGCAGGAGCCCGCTACAGCCACATCGTACTGATCGAAGTGCCAGCGTAGCTGGCTTTGCAAGCCTTTATCATCTTCAATAATGAGAAGCTTTGGCGCGTTGGGTAGAGTGCTCATGCCTTTATCCTAAGTGCAATGCATTAAATGATGCGGGTATTGGTTTGATTTATAGTTTTGTTTTAGCTGCCTTAGCCAAATTATCTTAACCAGCCATGTCTTAGCTTGAAATGTGCTAACTTTCGATGAGGTTTTGATTATCAGGGGCTCCTGGATCCTCAGTAAAGTTGCGGAGTAATGGTAATTTCACAACAAAACTTGTCCCTACATTAATTGTGCTGGTTACCGTCAGGCTGCCACCTAGCTGTTCAATGTAGTCTTTGGCTTGGTATACACCAATTCCCATCCCTTTGCCTGCCTTGGTTGTTTCAAAGGGTTTGAATAAGCTGTTTTGAACAAACTGTTCATCCATGCCTTTACCATTATCCTCTATTGTAATGATGATATGTTCGCTGTCGCGGCTGATTAGAACATCAACAAAGCCACTAGGCGGTGTTGCTTCTTGTGCATTTTGCACTAAATGAACCAAAATCATGCAAAGTGTTTCGGGGGCTGCGAGCAATCTGATTCTATCGGCTTCTAGCCTGAGACTGGGCATCGGTTGCGCTCGGCTGCAGCGTCCAATGGCATCAATAACAATAGGCTTTAAGTCGATGCTGCGTGATGCTTCAGGTTCACTACGTTGTAGTTTTTTAAGCAATGTATTGAGCCTTTCAACCGACCCCCCAATGGTGTCGAATGCATCCTCGATAAACGCTGGGTTGTCTCGATGCTTAGCCGCATTTTCTAGGAGTAATGATTGCTGTGCAATGAGATTTTTCAAATCATGCATCACAAATGCAGAGAGTTTGTTAAAAGTCTCAAATTGCTTGGCTTCACTCAGTGCTTCGGACTTTTTATGACTCTCAATATAGCTTGCTATTTGCCTGCCAATAATTTTTAGTAAATCAAGGTCTTCCCAGTTCAATGTTGTATGAAGGTGGGTTTGTTTTAAGGTGATGAAGCCTGTTAATCGCGTCTCATCAATAAGCGGCATGACCAACCAAATATCTTCAATTTCTTGCATCCAGGTGGGGATAAATTCGTTGTATTGATCAAAGTGAATGCTGACTGATGGCTGAGACGGAAAAAAGACCCACTCTTTATCGACGAGTGTTTTGGCAAAATCAGATTGGTAATGTTCAGTGTAAGCTTCCGGTGCTAGTTCGGCTTGCTCTTGAAATACTGGGAAATTGTTTGTACTCGCAACTGCAAAATAGTCCCCTTTGCGAAGGTGCAGTATGGAGCCAGGACTTTTGAATATCTCTTGTACAACATTTAATGCAATGCCATAAGCCTCTTGGCTGTCTACTGGCTTTGAAAGGCGGTTGATCAACTTAAGCCACTCTCTTCTGTAGTCATATTTATGACTGAAGAGATGTTTGTTGATTAAGACATTCAATAAATTGCGCAAATTGGTTGATGTCAGGAGCGCAATAATCGAAATTATGGAAGTGCCGACAATAATGAGGTAAAGCGCTTCGCTCATTCCTCCACCAGAGCGCTTAATATGTAAGCTGGCTAATGTGAAAACAGTAATAATCGCTAATATAAGGCTAAATAAGACAATATAAAGAATGATTGGTCTAGATAACGCGAGCTTGGCATGAGGTTCAATACTTTCTTTTGAGAGAGTGAGCGAACCAAAAAGTAGAACTAGGCTGGATGCCAGAACAACAGTGACACGTGAACCGCTATCGGGGGCGAGTGGCTTGAAGCCAGTTAATACGGTAATAAAATAGTAGGCGTTGTAAGCGCAAAGCGTACCCAAGGCGATGCAGATCAATTTTAGCAAACGCACATTACTGGTACTGCAGTAAAGCCGGTTGACGCAAAGCAGGCTGCCGAGTGAAATAAATAATCCCGGTATGCCAAAGGTGAGCTGGGGGCGGGCATCCCATTCAAAGTGAAGCCACAATTGCGTGCAAAGCAAAGCGGCACAGAGGGGAATAAAGGCCAAGTGTAGGGACTGGGGCAATGCCCGTGTGCAATGAAATTGCATTGACTGAATTAACGCCCATAGCCAAAAAAGCTGCTGTGCGCTATCGAGTAAGTGCGTATTGGAGTACCAGAAAAAGGTGGCATGGCTCAGTGCATAACTACCCACTAAGAGCCAGATTGCTTGCATGCTGGCTGCAAGGCCAAATATTGGCCTTAGAGAGCGTGTTCGCAGCTGTGTTGCAAATGTAAAGGCCAGTACGATAGAAAAAACACTGGCGCCAAGATGAGCGATAAAGTTAGCGCTATTGGGTATCATTGTGAGAGGTGCGAGCCTTTATTCTTTGTCTGTTTGGCCTTGCAACTGACACAGAGCACTATAAAAAGGTACGTGCTCGTAGTGTTATGACGGGTAGGCATGAGTTGCACGGCTTACTGGTGCATCGTTTACCTCATCAAAGTATTATTCTTTTTTTAGGTGAGCGAGTGCGCGATTCATGAGTCTATCAAAAATAGGCTCTTGTCCCAAAATACTGACTAGACCATTTTGCAAATCCATTGCAAAGGCTTGGCGTGTTTTGTTGATTTTTTTCATGCCCAGCCGGTTTACAAACAGGTAATGATTGTTGGTGTCTTTGCTGGCTAACTTACATACAGTGTGGCTGGAATCTATTCGATATTTCACCCATGTTCCTACCTCCATATCCCGAGCAAGGTTAAAGTGTTCTTGTTCTAAAGAAGCGTAGTTTTCACGCTGAATATCAATGGCAGTCTTTTTGATAACAAGCTTTGAGCGCTCATTACTGGTGCTTTGTGTTGCAGCCAATACGTTTTCAATGAGTGCTTGGGACTGCTCTTGGGTGATATGTAAGAGGCTCAAACCAGCTTCAAGTCGTTCTGGCATGGTTTTACGAAGCTCTAATGCGCGGTTTTGGGTGCGATCATCAGCGTGTTCTTGATCGAGCCACAGTAAATCGTTCAGTGTTTGAGTATGGAGTAACCACTGACTACCGCTGCCCTCTTTAATAAAGGTTAACACTAGGATCTGATGCCAGTATTCTTCAATGAATGTTTTAATCTCATTGTGTAGGTCCTGTTGAGCGACATACTGTTCGATACATTCACTTGCCGCTTCTTTAGCGCGTGAGAATCGAGCCTTCCCTTCTTCTGCCTGACAGGTTCGCAGTTCTATTACATCGGCTCTTTTGCGTTCTTGCCCCTCAAGCACTTTTAGTGTCTCAAGTTCACTTGCAAAAATATCTTCATTGATCTCAAAGCGCTTATTAATACGTTTAACACTATTGAGTAGCTTGCTGTAAAGCGGGTCATCATTAGGGTGTTCGATAAACTCTAATGTCTGACTCA
The DNA here is from genome assembly GCA_938048505.1 of uncultured Pseudomonadales bacterium. Lineage (GTDB taxonomy): Bacteria > Pseudomonadota > Gammaproteobacteria > Pseudomonadales > Cellvibrionaceae > Marinagarivorans. The sequence continues at coordinate 4,281 of CALIUX010000041.1, read as the reverse complement.
GTTGAGTGAGTAGATTAATATACTCTCTAGCGGGGTGCTGTTCGTTTGTGAAAAATACCTCATTGCGCAGTGATACCTTTAAGACGGGTATTTGTAACCGGCAAATTAACGACTGGCTAATGGTGGTTAGCATTTCGTCTTCGAGTAACTCATCAAAAAATGCCCCCACCAACTGAATAATATCTTCATGATAAGGATTGAGTGCATTGGCTTCTTGCGCTGAATTTTCCTTTCCTTCTAAGGCTCGCTGAACATAGTCACCGACTTGATTCTTTAATGGAAAAGACATGACGTCAGCACTTTGCTGCTGCTGAGAGGTAAGAGCAGTATTCAAGATACTAAGCGGTACAACTGGCCCCGGGTTGAATGCATAGCGATAGCCAAGCGATGAATCATTCGCGGCCTGAAAACGAGCGTTAGCCAATATTTGACGCAGTGAGTGCAACGGCAACGTGAACCGCATTGGTGCTGACAGTGATTGCAGCGGATCATCTAATGAGGTTGGAATATCCGACAGCTTGGGTACTGGGCTGCGTGAGAGAGGGTCAAAAGGCGTATCTTGTTTGATGTAGTTATGATGTACCAAATATTCATTGCATTGCGTGAATAGTGGCTCTAACTGCCTCAAGATATGTTTTTCGAACTGCTTAAAAATAATAACAGAGATGTTCCCATTGAGTGCTGGAATGACTTTTGCAAAACTGTGTGCCAGCCAATGCGGTGAAAGCGGAAATTGCTCACCGGCAATCAACGTTAAAGGGCATAGCGGTGTCAGCCTTCTGACCAGTAGTGACAGCTCGTCGTAATAGAGATCTTTAACATTATTGACAACAGTTTCACATGCTAAAACACGCTCTAATTCATTCCCCATGAGTAGGCTGAGGTTTTGCTCAATACTTGTGGGCTGCTTTTGGCCTTTTGCTAGGCCGTTCATTTGCTCTTTTAGATCACGCAATAGCGCATCAATCGATGAGTTGCGGGCGGTCCGCAGTTCACGCATTGCGTCAAAGTAGAAGGCAGCTTCTGTACTGGTTTCGGCCCGCTTCGACAAATCATAGAGTAGGTTATCGGTAGAAGAATAAAAATGCTCTAATAAACGAGTGATATCATCGCTAGCTATCTGACTGAGTGATGACCATGCTGGGTGAGGCTGGGCATTAATAGCACTATGTGTGAACGACATGATATATCCGTTGTATTAATAACACTTATTTTGAAACTATTTTATGTTTTTGATCTGGACTGATGTTCTTGTTGCCTTCATTCTTGGTTAAATAAGGCTCAATGTCCTCTATCGAGTCTAAGACCGAAGCATGTTGTTGCAAGTTCATCATTTGTTCTGAGGTAAAGATTGATACTGTGGCTCTTCTAGTAAAGCGTTAAGTCGATGTAGGGTATTTGTCATAACGCATTGTTCACGGTTTTTTCTTAAATAAAAACTAAACATGGATGTCAATATCATTACTGTTTTGTCATTACACAATATGCGCGATATACAATGTTGGCCAAAATTGGTAATAAAGTATTAGTTTGTATTTTTGGCTTTAGTTTTTTTGTATCAATTTTGAGTAAAATATATTAATTTTTAACACAAGCTAAGTTACAAATTGTACCTTGAAATACGGCAATCGTGCAGTTAATCGATTAACGGTCATTGTGACTTTATCATGAATCCTATCTTGCTCGATATAGCTAATAATCGTTAGGCTTTACACGGGCACAACTCTATTAAGCGGCTCTATTCTGCATCATCTTTGTTTGGAACTTTGTTCAAAGAGAGGGGTGTTTAAGGGGTATGCCCTAGCTACGCCTAACTAAAAAACTACGCCTAAAAAGCTATTCCTAAATAGCACTGTGCTTAAGCCTGTTATGCTTAAAAGAATTGCACTTAAAAGTTATACCTAAGGAGTTGAGCTTAAAGAAGCTTTGTAAAGAAATCTATGCTTGAAGAAAAACACCTCATTAAAATCGCGAATCAAACAATGCCATTTGGTAAATATGCGGGCCGTGTGCTAATTGATATTCCTGAAGACTACTTGTTATGGCTGTCCTACAAAAGATGGCCGGATGGTGAGCTAGGTCAGCTGCTATCACTGGTGCTTGATATTAAAATTCACGGACAAGAGTCTGTCTTGGAGCCCCTTAGGCAAAAAGGCTAATGCTTACTCAATATTGTTTCACGTTGCAAAATAGTGCATGCACCTCTTCTTAAGGGCGTCTAGCTAATTTTTTACTCCTTTTTGAGTGATTTGATCTTGACAAGAATTAAGTCAATAGTAGTAGGTTTTAAAAACGCTGTATTTACGCTTGTTGTCAGCATGATCCTCTTCAATACATGACAGTCTAATGACAGTTTTATTGCCTCTTTCCACAATACTTGTGGATAAGTTGGTGGATATGGCTGCTCAATAGCCGTGAAACCCCCATGAATGCTGACCCTTTAACTTTTTGATCAAAAAATGATCACCTCTTAAAAACAGTATATTAATCAAATATTTAGATTTTTTTAATATGTTTTTCAGAAAAAATGCATAGGCTCTTGACTTTTTTGTGATCACTTGGGTGAGAGGTTGCTGTTGTGTGTATAAGTCTTTGTCAGTGCGACAAAATAGAGCAGGGCTTCGTGATGCTTTTCTTACACTCAGCCGCTAAGGCCTTGATAGTCTGTCAAATTCATTTTTTTGTAGGAGAAATTTTGAATCAATCTAAAGCTGAAACTCATCTTAAAGTTTTAGATTGATACTAGTGTCAAATGACTTTCTGGTGTGGAAGAGTGATCATGCGGTTTATTGAATACGCTTGTTGTAATACAAGGGGCGGGTTAGCGCGTTGTTTTGCTGTGTGTCGGTTATGGTTTTAAGGCTTGTGTCGCGTTAATGAACAGCGTATAAATGCTAACTCATTTCAATGGTGTTAGAACGAGATCATACCGATGCGTTTAGATATACTGACTTTGGCTGTTATTCTTTTTGTTGTAGGTTTGTTTTTGAGTAGTTTCAGTATATCCAATCCATTTGCTAGCCGCACTGAGCCGGCTCCTCATCAGCAGGGTTTTGCCCTTGAAGAGCGTTAAACTGTTGTAGTTATTGTCTCACGACCTCCATCCTACTCCGTACCATCCTTTTGTGTCTATAGTGAGTTCTTGGCGGTTAACGTCGGGCCTGTGCTGATATTGTTTTCATTGCTTGGATGTGGTGGTTCGGTGTGAATATACCGTGCATTGGTATGTCCCATCTCTCGGGCGTGAGCTTTTCGGTTTTTTGAAAGCTATAAGCTGCTCCCCATATGTGCTTTTTGGATCTATTTTTTATTTGCGCTAGTGCCTTATCGTAATAGCCCCCGCCCATTCCTACTCTATTTCCTTGAGTGTCAAATGCCAGTAACGGGCAGATGATGCAATCGACATCATTTAAACTGTAAGCTTGCCCCGAGCTTATGGGCTCTTTGATGCCGTAACACCCGCGTTTTAAAATATGTTTTTTTCTATACGGGTAAAAAGAGAGATTGCCATCAGTAATTTTAGGTAGTAGGCACACCTTCTTTTGGTTAAGCCCTATTTTGATTAGCGGCGCTAGAGAGGCTTCTCCCTTTGTTGCAACATAGGCTGCAAATACACGCGCTTTTTTAAATGATGGGTGTCTAGCTATACGTAAGCAAATCCAAAATGATGCTTTTTGTTGTTGCGCCTTTGAAAGGCTCAGGCGTTTCATCTTGTTGTGCTTGCGCAGCATTGATAAGCGGTCTGACATGAAAGCCTTAATAGGTTGACTGCCAACGTAATATGGTTGGAAAGGAGCTGACTAATAAGCAATTACTGTTAAAGGCTAATTGGTGAGCTGGACTGTGAAATTGCTTAGGAAAAAAATGAGAGTAGCCGAAGGTTCTTGCCTTGAACCCGATGGTTCAAGTGGGAGAACACTGTTATACATTAGGCTTTCCGTCAAGCGGACGTGCACACAATATAAGCGGGCGAGCTCCTTGTCTACGTTTATCGGCTCAGGGAATTACCCACGGCCACCCTCAACTAAATTATACCATGATCAGACTTTATTGCATGACTTTTTATTGGCCGAATGTCTGTCTTGATGCATATCTCGAAAAACAAAAATACAAAAAAAGACCCAGCACTCTGCGAATGCCGGGCCAGGACCATTAGGAGTGAAACATTAAGGAAGAACCCTTAATCAAGCCTAAAGCAAACTACGCCTATTGCTGTAAGCTCTAACGTTGCCTAACAGACTTGGGGGTGTTTGCGGCAGCGCTATATTCAGTATTGTTGAG
>CALIUX010000040.1 GCA_938048505.1 uncultured Pseudomonadales bacterium | reverse complement strand
TGCAAATGGATTTTTGTAAAGGGTGACGGCACGGCATCAGCACGCTCAGCAGAAAGCTGAACCTGACAATCTGTCACTTTCTGACGGGACTTTTTAAGGATCGAAACCACATCAAAGCTAGCGCAACCTCCTAACCCCATTAAGATCATTTCCATCGGGCGAGCCGCCATATTTCGACCGCCATGATCCTCAGGGCCATCCATAGTTACCGTATGGCCACTACCTGATTCACCCAAAAACATCACCCCATCAACCCACTTTACGGTAGCCTGCATAAAAAACACTCCAACTGATCTTATTTTACTCGAGTCAATATCATAAAAGGCTGCCAGACTAGCATAAGTGCCACATAAACGGGCAAAAACGTGCTCTTTATAACAATCCCATAGACCTGCAATAGCCAATGGCGTAAGAACTATACATAATGCTGAATGCGACATGATTTAGAAAAAAATGCCGAAAGAATGGCTATAATTTTAGCAATGCGCGAGTAAGGCTTACGCACAGTAGCAGTGCTAGGTAATATAAAGCGCTATTACTAAATGAAAACTCATTAATTATTAATGCTCGATACTTCTCACATTCAGAGGACGATCTTTTGATTGCTACTCCACATACGCCACATATACAGAATCTAGAAGGGTTCCTTACTCACTGTCATAGACGTCGTTATGCTGCTAAAAGCACGCTGATCTATGCAGGTGATAACAGTGATTCTCTGTACTACATCATCAAAGGCTCTGTCACAGTCTTGATTGAAGATGATGAAGGTCGTGAGATGATTGTCGCTTACCTTAATGATGGCGACTTCTTCGGCGAAATGGGCTTGTTTGATGAAAAAGACCCTCGTAGTGCGTGGGTCAGAGCGAAGTCTGAATGTGAGATCGCCGAAATCAGCTACGCCAAATTTATGGAGATTAGCCAGTCGCACCCAGAATATCTCTTTTCATTAAGCGCGCAAATGGCACACCGTTTAAGAGCCACGACACGCAAAGTGGGTGACCTGGCTTTTCTTGATGTAACAGGACGCGTTGCTCGCACACTGCTTGATTTATGCAAAGAGCCCGATGCCATGACACACCCCGACGGCATGCAAATTAAAATCACACGTCAAGAGATTGGGCGTATTGTAGGGTGCTCGCGTGAAATGGTAGGCCGTGTTTTAAAGACACTAGAGCAACAAGGCTTAGTGTCAGTTAAAGGCAAAACAATGGTTGTATACGGCACGCGCTAACTCGCCACTACCACAGTCGCAAAATGCTGCTGCCGCAGGCAGTAGTAAAAGAGCAAAAAGCACTCACCTGAGGTGTTTTTTGCTCTTTCCTTTTGATGTTTTGAGTCAAGACGTTTTAAGCCAAGATAAACCGCGATTTTTTATCTAGCCGGTATAATTTCGATGTGTTGAGTCTGATGCACATTACCTCGCGGAGCCAAAGGCCCAACACTATAAGGCTCAAATTTGTATTCAGGCCACTGCTTAGTTAATTGCTCTGCATATGACTTGGCGTTGCTCAATGCACGCTCTCGCTGCTGCTTAACTGTAAGGCCGCTATCGTGATTATGCCCTACAACCCAAAAGCGCTGAATCGCTTGCTTTGCTAACCATTGCTCAAGCGCTTGCTTTTCTCCTGCTGAATAACCATTCACACCAAGCAAAACAGCAAAGCCTTGCTGCCAACTCTTAAGTAATTCCTGAACATTCTTTTCGGCATCAGCTAATTGGCTTGCTGAGCCTTCTGTCGTGGTACGTAAAGCACGGGAATACAAATAAATACGTCGGTCGCCTCGCTCAATCAAATACGTCATATGCCAACTTCCTTCTACCTGAGGGTCTTTCCACACGTGGTAGGATTGAGTGGCATCAATACCAGTTAAGCGTCGACGCTTAAAGATTTCATTTGCCCAAGCATGGCTTCTCCCACAACCCAACCCCTGACATTCATAAGCCAGTAGCCATTTTTTCTGCTGGGCATAGCGCAGAATATCATCACGCACAGATTGAATATCAATGGAATCAAACTCGAAAAGACTGCTTTCGATGCGCCCCAAAAAACGCTCTCGCTTTTTAGCTCGCCACTTACCATTCACTTTTTTAATGCTCGATAGCAGAATCAATTCTTCACCAGCAGCCTGTATTTGAGTGGATATTGTTGTATAGGGCTGTCTAAGAAAATCAGCCATCGCCAATACAGCAGCTTGCTCAACGTGACTTGCTGGAGCAGTATTATGCTCTTGTGCCGCACTGTTAAGAACAATACACATTAAGCACACGCTCAACACGTATGATTTAGCCAATACCTTAAAAAACTTAGTGCTCGTCATATCTACCCCAATCATTGTGTATTGCCTTAACCAGCTCATCAGTACATTTGCTCATATGAAAATGATGGTCACCCACATAGTGCCGCTGGTGCCATGATGTATGTCGATCAAGTAATGTCATCAAGTCAGGCTGCGTCAAAAAAAGACCGTCTGACGCAAGATGCAAAAAGACATTGGCTTTGATCTCCGATGCAAAAGCCTCTACTTGCTCAGAGGTAAGCCTCAGCTCTGATGCAGCAGATGCTTTAAAGTCGTATCGCCAATAGAAACCTCGCTCAGATTGCTCAACACCGTGACGAGCCAAACATAATGCATCTTGATGCGATAATGGAAAGACACCTTTTTCACGAACTAAAACAGCGTCATCAAAGCTGGCGTAATAGTGCCTCGGACGAGCCATCTGTTTTTTCACCTGCTCAAAAGATTCGCGCATTTGCTGGGGCGCCAAATCAGCCTTGCCAATAAAAGGCAAAATACCATCAAGACAAATTAGATTATTGACGCGCTCGGGCATAACACTCGCGAGTAAAAAGCCAATAGCTGCTCCCCGTGAATGAGCCAATACATCAAACGTTTCCCAACCTAACTGATCCGCTACGGCTAGAATTTCTGGAATATCCAGCCAAGCATTATATGCGCCCATATGCGCCCTAGCAGATGACTGACCATGCCCAGCCAAATCCAAACACAAAACTTCTGCATCAAGCTGAGAAGCCACTGTATCTAAGCTTGCGCAGTTATCTAGCCAACCATGTAATGCGATGACTTTGCGTGTAGCGCTGTAATCTGTATTTTCATGATTCGATACATTATTACGTGCGACACTATTTGGTGTCTCAATATAGTCTGTTTCGTCTCGCACGGCCGCAGGCCAATATTTTCCTTTTAATTCAAGGCCACAAACTTGGAATGTTTTTAAGTGCATCACGGTTACTTTTTATGGTGGGCAATAGGGTTGGGGTGGCAGATTATTCAATTTGGACTCTTTATTAGGCCAATAGCGCCAAATAGAGCAAACTAAACATATCGTTCAACTTGTTTATATATTAAAGATCCGATTTAAGCAGGCCGCCTAAGCCATAGCAGCTCACCAAGACCAGAAGATAAAGGTAACTCATCATCCAAACGAATAGCCGCAAGATTAGCAGTACCCATAAAGTGGCGATTGCAGTCAAAGCCACACAACGTATCGAGCAAAGAGCCGATCAAAGGCTGATGAGTAACAAGCAAAATACGTTTATACCGAGCCTCTTCCAGCTGTGATAGAACGTCTTTCACCTTCCCTGAGGGTGTGATGAGGTTGTGAGTTATGGCCTGTCGCGTTATTGCGACATTTGTTAGTGAATACTGTGAAACAATACGGTTCCATGTCTGCTGCGTACGCAGATAGGGGCTAACCCAAACGGCATCTAAGTCTATTAATTCATTAACAATGGGCGCAATGACTTGATCAACTTCATGCAAGCCTTGCTCAGATAACGGCCGCTGCTGATCACTGGATGCATAAGGCACAGCGTGGCCATGCCTTAAAAGAAAGATAATCAAAATGACATCTCAAAGAAGCATACTCTAACAACCCTAAAATGATGCACGACTATTCGCTATCGGTCTTGTCATCCTGATTCGGTTTAGATTCCTCTTTTTTCTTATCATGATCGTCAGGCTGAGCTTGATCAATGACAGGTTTAGCATTGGAGTCTGTTTTAGCTTTATCTTTTTCTTTATCCGATTCAGCGCTATCACTGGTCGATGCAGTATCTAGGGAGCTACCGCTAGGCGCACTGCTATTTTTCGCACTGCTATCAGCCGAACTGCCTGCACTCTCAGGCGTATCAACAGTGTCTATATTCGCACTGTCACTGGAGCAGGCTTCGGCCTGAGCATGGCCGCATGCAGGACTTTCTTTAGTCGATTCATTAACGGGCTCTGCCACAATATCACTTTGCGAACACTCATCCTTGTCACACGCTTGAGGCCAGTCAGAAAATGGGAACGGTTTGGATTCTGTATTGTGTGTAGCAAACAAACCAATACCGTATAAAAACTGCGATAAACTCGCCCCAAACTGAACAAGCCTACTATTAGGCTGACCGGTAATTAAACTGATCACAATTTGAGCAAAGGCAATAAAAGCTGCGAGCATACATGCAAAGCCCGCCAGCCATAGAAATAAAATAACGTACAGTGCTCGAGTCCAGCCGTGAGAGCTAGAGAGATTTTTTTTAAGCTGCGGGTTCATTTTATTTCCTCATATGTTATTGATAGACGCCTCATAGCACAGCATCATGACAACTGGATAGTAATAGTAATGCCATCGCAGTCATTTTTGGTATGGGTTTAAAACAACAAGAGTGTCGTATTCAAAGCCAAGGAGCTTATTTAACGAGAAGCCTGCTTAACGAAAAGCTTGCTTAACGAGAGGCTTACTTAAAATGTGTATTCAAGTAATCTCTTGCCAACTTTGCTGACAAAGTATCGAGCGATGCCGTTGCCTCAAGCTGCTTTTTCGCAGCATCCAAATCACCTTGTAGATGCAATACTTTACCCAATTTGAATTGGGCTTCTGCTGTTTTTTGATGATTGGGGTGCTCGGCAATCAAATCATTAAACCACTGCTGCGAAAGATCTAGTGCATTTTGCTGCAAATACACCTGTCCCAACCAATACTTTGCATTGGCAGAATATAAACCATTGGGGTAAAAAGACAGGTAACGCTTGAATTGCTCAATACCTTTGGGGTAATCCTTTTGCTTTAAAACAGCGTCAATACCCGCTCGATAAGTTTCTAATTCATTCGGTTTATCACTCTGAAGATCATTTTCTACAGGTAAACGCTCAACCGGTGCCGTATTGGGAAAAGCGGTTTCTGGCAACTGAGCTGAGGGCACAGGGCCGGTCGCACTAGAAGCCTGACGTGAAGGCGCTTGCTGGCTTAGCGATTCTTTACTTAACTGACTGACGCGACGATCAAGGTCAAGGTAATCATCAAGGCGCTGCTGTTTAAGCTTTTTTAGCGCGTGACGTTGCTCTTCAACGATTCCTCTCAACGATTGTACCTCTTGCTGTAGAGTCTGCAATTGAAAGTAAAAGTCTGTCATATCACCCGAAGTGACATTCCCGCTATTCGCTCCTTGAAAATCACCCGTTGGACGCACATTACCGTTTGCCCCCATTCGCGTTGAAGGAATATCAAGCTCAACTACATCAACTTGCGCATGAACGCGCGAGTGGAATGAGAAAAGTACAGTCGAAAAAAAAGCTGCAGTAAATATTACTACAGCTTGTGATTTAGATTTAATCATCATAATTCAAATAAATTGCGTTTATGAAAGATGTTCCCAAAAGAAGGCAATTTAAGCCCTCTCTTAAGCTCTGCTATTTAATATTAGCTCATATTTCAGTTAAGCTAATCAATTAACCCAGTTTAATATGACTTAAACTGGGTTATCACTTAAGTTCTCTATTATTACTTAAGTTCTACGCGGCGGTTTTTAGACCAAGCGCCTTCGCGTGAACCTAATTCTTGAGGCTGCTCTTCACCATAGCTCACGGTTTCAATCATAGAAGATCGCACACCTTGTAGAATTAAGAAGTTGCGTACTGCATTAGCACGACGCTCGCCAAGAGCCATATTGTACTCACGGCTTCCTCGCTCATCAGCGTGACCTTCTAAACGAATAGCGCGAGGGCTATCTGAAAGTTGCTCAGCATGTAACATCAATGAAGCACGTGCACCAGAGGTAAGACGTGCAGAGTCAAACTCAAAATAGAATGTTGTATCGATGTAAACCGGACGCTCATCTACCACTTGTGGGGCTTGCTCAATAACTTCTGGCACTTCAACCGTTTGAGGCGCTTCAATGACTTCGTCAACGGTTTTGTTGCTTGTACAACCTGTCGCCAAACCTATTGCTGCACAAATAGCGATAGTTGAGTATACGTTTTTCATGATTTACCTCTTCTTTAATGATCTATATGAAATGTAAAAAGTTATTGCAGTGTAACGGTTATTTTCAATTTAGATAAGGGCCCCATGCCGGCTCACGCACATCACCTTGACCTGAAGGCAATAAAAACTTTATGCCTGCATCCATGGAGACAGCTCCTAAGACACCCTTATTATTCCTTTGCGTAGCATACAACAACATGGCGCCATTGGGTGCAATACTTGGTGACTCATCCAACCATGTCTCAGTTAGAATGCGCATATCACCCGACGCCATATCTTGCGAGGCAATATGGAATACGCCATTTTGGCGATGCACCATAACCATGCTTTTCCCATCAGGTGTTACACGAGGACGTGCATTATAGTCACCTTCAAATGTCAGCCTCTCTGGGCGGCCGCTGTTCACGTTCACCTGATAAATCTGAGGGCTACCGCCACGGTTTGACGTAAAGATCACCGCTGTACCATCTACACTCCAATTAGGTTCGGTATCAATATAACGATCCTTTGTAATGCGACGCAGCTGGCGGGTTGCTATATTCATCACATAAATGTCTGGGCTGCCATCTTTTGACAACACCATAGCCAAATGCGAGCCATCAGGTGAAAAAGCGGGAGCACCGTTTAAACCTTTAAAGTTTGTCATTTGTGTGGCTTGTCCGGTTGCCAAATTCATAACGTATATGGCTGGCCGTGACGTTTCAAAAGACACATAAGCAATTCGCTTACCATCATTTGACCATGTGGGCGAAAGAATAGGCTGAGAGCTTTTCACTAAGGCTCGTGCTCGTGCGCCGTCAACATCAGCATACATCAGGCGATAACGGCTAGCACCGGGGCGCTTGAGGTCTTGCACATATAGCATTTTGGTGCCAAAAATACCGCGAATACCGGTGATTTTTTCATATACGGTATCGCTGATTGCATGCGAAATATCACGCAGCCCTTCATCAGAGCCTTTCACCACTGCAGCATGCATCACCTTTTGAGAAAGCACATCAAACAACTTATAGCTCACTGCGTAACCAGTAGGTTCCTTTTGAAGCTCGCCAATAACCAGAAAATGGGCACCTGATAAACGCCAATCGCGAAACACGACCTCTTCTTGCGTCGTCGGTAACGCCAGCATATCAGCTGGGGGAATTGGCTTAAAAAAACCACTGCGTTCTAAATTAGCTGCGATGATTTTTTGTACATTTTCGGGTAAACCCTGCGACTTGGCAAATGGCACAATAGCAATAGGGGCAGGATTATCATTCCCACGATTAATCTCAATGAATAGATTGGCATAACCTTGTGTAGAAAGAACCAAGAGACACATCAATACAATAAGGCGGATACTCACAATCGTCGATCCTCAGGATTAAATAGCAAATGTATAGTACGGAAATTACGTTCAAAAACACCAATATCCATACCTTGTAGCTCAGGGATTTGATCAACAGCATGTACGGCCTGTTCAGCTGAGCGATCAAAAGCAGCATTGCCGCTTCCCTTTACAATATTAACGGTAATGATCTTGCCTGTTGGAACCAATTGAATCACGAGCTCACACTGCATACCTCTACGCGCAGAAGGTGGCCGGCTCCACTTTTGTGCAATGCGGTCCATGATAACGGCCTTATACGAATTCACAACCTGTGCTTCGGCTTGCTGCGCCAGCATCATCTCTTCTTCTTGCAACGCTTTTTCGATAGCAGCTTGTTCGGCTTGGCGTTTTTTCTCAAGCGCTTGTTTTTCCGCTTTTTGCTTGGCAGCTTTGGCTTTAGCTGCCGCCTCTTTCGCTTGACGGGCCTTCTGAGCTTTCTTACGTGCAGCCTTATCGCGCTCTGCTTTTTGCTTAGCAAGCTGTTGTTTTTTGTCGGCTTTCGCTTTTTCTATGCGCTTTTTCTCAGCTTGCGCTTTTTTACGCTGTGCAGCTAAATCAATTTTTTTGACGGGATCAGCTTTTCTGCCCTTTTCAACTTTTTTAGGGGCTTTCGCTTTAAGCTCCACCAACGTTGCCTTAACAAATTCGGGTCTTTTAAGACGCGGAGGCTCAGGCTCTGTATGCCAAGTCGACATCACCAACCATAACAAACCACCATGCAACGCCAAACTGACGAGTGTTGCAATACTGTAATAGATAAAAGTGCGCATACTTTCAGTCAATACTCAGCTATTGGGCCGAGCCAGGCTCGGTCACTAAACCCACACTGGGTGCACCGGCGCCTTGCAGTAAGCTCATTGCATTGACAACCAATCCATACTCTATGCGCTTATCTCCCCAAATTAATACTGGTGTTTGAGGCTTTTGGCGTAGAATTTTTGCCACTTGATCCACAATAGCATCGAGTGGTTTTTGCTCATCGCCTGATGCGCCCAAATTAATATAATAGGTACCGTCCTGCTTAATCGAGACAATAAGTGGCTCCTGCTCATCATTATCGAGAGGACTTGAAGGTGCTTGAGGTAAATCCACTTTCACACCTTGCATTAGCAATGGTGCTGTCACCATAAAAATAATCAGCAATACCAGCATCACATCGATGTAAGGTACAACATTTATTTCTGCCAGTGGTTTACGTTTTTTGACGGGTAACATGATGGCCCCTTACCAAATTTCATTAAATCTGCACTGTTGAATGCACTGTATTCAAAAAGCGCTTATCGATCTTGATCTGCTTAAGATCAGTACTGTCTATGGGTTTGATTTTGTGTGAACTTGGCGGTGCAAAATAGTTGAAAACTCTTCAGTAAACGCATGATACTTTGCCGTTAAATTTTCAGCTCGTGCAACAAAGCGGTTATACGCAAGTACCGCTGGAATCGCTGCAAACAAGCCCATTGCAGTTGCAACCAACGCCTCAGAAATACCGGGGGCAACCGTTGCAAGAGTTGCTTGGTGCTGGTTTGCCAGACCACGAAATGAATTTAATATTCCCCAAACCGTACCAAACAAACCTATATAAGGGCTAACAGATGCCACACTGGCTAAAAAAGGCAAATGCGCTTCGAGCTTTTCTTGCTCACGCATAAAAGCGACACGCATGGCGCGTTGCGTCCCTTCCATTGCTGCATCAGGGCTATTATTTTGACTAATACGTGAAAACTCTTTAAAGCCAGCACGGAAAATTGCTTCGATTCCTTCGCTGTTATCGGCATTGCCTTGACGGTAAAGTTGCGCAAGATCCCCGCCAGACCAAAAAGCTTGCTCAAAACGCTTAAAACGCTTTGCCGCACGAGAATGATATAAAAACCGTTGGACAATCAGAATCCAAGAAATGATTGACGCTAATAGGAGAATCAGCATAACAAACAAAACAACTGGACCAGAATCAGCAATCAAGTCCACAATCGAGAGGGTATCAGAAGGGTTCATAATAGAACGTCAGCTCACTCAAAGAAAAATAACAATATAAGGCCAATCTGCAATTTACACACATTATACCGACGTGTCATGGCTTAAATGGAATGTGATACACAAGATGCTACCGGTGACATATCATCATTTAAGATTACATTTCAATCAGTACAGATTAAGCGCTTAATGACTATTGATTATGCATTCGGTTATTCATCAAGATCCGATGGGCCATCTTGTTGCATGTGGGTCGGGGGTTTTAATCCAAAGTGTTGGTACACTTTCTGTGTCGCTACACGTCCTCTGGGAGTACGCATCATAAACCCCTGCTGGATAAGATAGGGCTCCAACACATCTTCAATTGTGTCACGCTCTTCGCTAATAGCCGCCGCCAAACTATCCACACCCACAGGCCCGCCACCAAACTTATCGACCAGCGCCATGAGTAAACGGCGATCCATATGATCAAAGCCGCATGCATCTACATTTAGCATATTGAGTGCTTTATCGGCCGTTTGTTGCACAATGGTTCCATCGCCTTTAACTTCAGCATAGTCACGAACACGCCGTAATAGACGGTTTGCAATTCTTGGCGTACCACGTGCGCGCCTTGCGATCTCTTGTGCGCCCAGTGTATCGATTGACACCCCCATCAAGTTGGCAGAACGCGAAACGATATGCGTAAGATCCTTTAAATTATAAAACTCTAAGCGCTGCACAATGCCAAAACGGTCGCGTAAAGGCGAAGTCAATAAACCCGCTCTTGTTGTAGCACCGACTAAGGTAAAGGGAGGCAAGTCCAGTTTAATAGAGCGTGCAGCGGGTCCTTCACCAATCATAATATCTAGCTGATAATCCTCCATGGCTGGGTACAGTACTTCTTCTACCATTGGGCTTAGGCGATGAATCTCATCAATGAAGAGGACATCACCTGCATCAAGATTGGTCATAATGGCTGCAAGGTCACCTGCCTTTTCCAGTACAGGTCCGGAGGTACTTTTTAATGCGACACCCATCTCGTTCGCAATAATATTAGCCAAGGTCGTTTTCCCTAAACCCGGCGGACCAAAGATTAAACAATGATCCAATGCTTCACCACGCAGTTTAGCCGCGCCAATAAAGATCTCCATTTGCTCACGAACATGTGGCTGACCCACGTAATCAGCAAGCAGTTGTGGTCGTATAGCACGATCAACATGCTCTTCTTTGCCCTGTGGTTCGGCTGTAATAACACGCTCAGTGCTGAGTTGGTCAGGTTCTATCATATCAAGCAGGAGCCTTAGCTATAGAAGAGAAAAACGGTGAAATCAGTAAAGAAGGAAGAGGCTAATGCTCAACACGAACACAGATCAGTAGCCTATACATCACCTTAGCCTGGCAACATACTGCGCAAGGCTAAGCGAATCAAATCTTGGCTAGATGTAAAGGCCTGATCTTTAGAAGCCTTAGCAATGGCTTTTGCTGCATCATTGGGCTTATAGCCTAGTGCAATCATGGCGCTTTCAGCCTCAGCAAGTATGTCGCTATCACCGGTACCCGCTTCAATATTCGAAAAAGTATCAGGCAGAGACCAATCCTTTAAGCGATCGCGCATTTCAATCACTAACCGTTCAGCGGTTTTTTTACCAACACCAGGAATTTTAGTCAGCGCTGTAACGTTATTATTACGCAGTGCCGTCACCGCTTCATTGACCTCCATTCCTGACAGTATCGCCAGCGCCATCTTAGGCCCAACACCACTGACTTTGATCAATTCTCTAAACAGCGTACGATCTTGCTTTTGGGCAAAACCGTATAGTTGCTGCGCATTTTCACTCACCGAAAAGTGTGTATGCAATACCACACTGCCCACTTCAGGCAATGCATAAAACGTACTCATTGGCGCTAGGACTTCATACCCCACTCCAGCTACATCCACCAAGAGTAGAGGTGGCTGCTTTTCAATAATTTCACCCTGTAAACGCCCAATCATATCTTTATCTCCAACTAGTAAATTAAGCGGCCACGACGAAACTTATGCTGGCTACGCGCACCAGCCGTTCGAACAAGGTATTGATGTGTATTGGCATGGCAAAGAGCAACTGCTAATGCATCGGCCGCGTCTTCTTGAGGAGTGCCTGACAGCTTTAATATTGACTGAATCATATGCTGCACCTGCACCTTATCGGCGGCACCATTGCCTACCACCGCCTGCTTGACCTTACGCGCCT
The DNA here is from genome assembly GCA_938048505.1 of uncultured Pseudomonadales bacterium. Taxonomy (GTDB): domain Bacteria; phylum Pseudomonadota; class Gammaproteobacteria; order Pseudomonadales; family Cellvibrionaceae; genus Marinagarivorans. The sequence goes on along the minus strand of CALIUX010000040.1, from coordinate 7,942 downwards.
CATATTCAGCCACAGGCAAATTGTGATGGCATGCCGCAACAATAGCTGCTCCCCTAGCCTGCCCCAGTTTGAGTGCAGAGCTCGCATTGCTCGCCATAAATACATTCTCAATCGCAAATTGTTGCGGCTGATAGCGCTCAATCACCTCACAGACACTCTCAAAAATGACCTTTAATCGCTCGGGCAGAGTGAACTCACTGTTGACTCGAATCACGCCACTCGAAACATAGGTGGGTTTGCCGGCAAGATAATTAATAATGCCGTACCCCGTTTTACGTGAGCCTGGGTCAATACCTAAAATAAGCGCCATTCAAAAAGCCTGTACAAAACAACAGTATAAATCACTTTGCCAAGATTCGCTCATGAGATCAACTATTCAATGAAATAAAGCATTTTGAGCGATTTAACTCACTATTTGTTATTAGTCCTACCACTGCGCTCGGATGCATGGCAAAATTATCGACACTTGAATGATGGTTCGAACCATGATTGCAGTTATCTAATTATGATTGATTGTATGCAGTCACCGCACTGTGTATAAGACTTCTTTGGTTAGCGTATAACGGCCTACTCAGATCGAGACAATGTTATGTCCCAACAGGATACCTATAAAACACAGCTCAACCCAGAAATGACCGAGTCTTCAGAGCTCGACAACATGAAGCTCGATGTATACTACCGAGGCACCAGCTTTAGCACCAAAGCATCATCTTTGCCGTTTCATATCGGCCGAGACCCAAAAACCTGTCACTTAACCGTCGAGAACAAAACCGCATCACGCAACCATTGCTCGTTCATCCTTAAAAACAACCAAATTGGCTTAGAAGATAAAAGCACTAACGGTACAAGCCTTAAGCTTGGACAAGCAAACAGCGTCCTTATTTGCCAAGATTTTATGCCGTTATCGGGACAGGGTTATATTAAAGCCGGTGAAGATATTGACCTTAACGACCCGGATATTATTATTTTTAAGGTGACACGCTAGTCAGGTCAGAGAGTGGCTTTAACAGCACCCTCAATCAGCAGCACTCAATGCAGCTTTTTTATTAGTAAAGGTCATACAACAAAGATAGACCTATCGCTGCATCATCAAACCCTAAGCCTTCTGGTGATTTTGCTTTTCGCTCAGAACTTTTCCAATAAGCGCTAAGCTGGCCTTTTCTCAAAAGGCTGAGCCAGTCGAGCTTTGCGCTAAGCGCATTCGATGTATAGTTATTTTGCTTTTGATCAAAGCGGGCATCACGGCGATTAAGACCTAAAGTCAGACGGTAATGCCTTGACGGCTGGTAACCCCAAGAGATCTCAGCATATCGCTCTTGACTATCGATAGTCGCCTCGCTGACATAATCCTCTGTTTCTTCACCCAGACTCATTGATAGCGTACAGCCTCGGCAAAGCTGGCGATTTAACCAACGCAGGTTTGTTCCACGATAACGATATTGATCAGCTTGTGTCAGACGGCCATCGGTGGCCACAGCTGAATTGGCATCACCCGCTGTTGCGCCCAATTGGGCAGTTTCAGTTGTCCCTTGCGTGGTATCTGTAAGGTAACGCTCATGGGAAAGCGATATTTCGCTGCTTGCTTGCGTCCAAGTCAAAGCAATATTGGCAAAAGGGGCTCGCTCAGACCTATCGCGCCTCTGCGCATTACTTTCCAGTGCATCGTTTGAAAATGCATTATTTTTAACCTCATTCCACCCCAACCTCACTGAATACGATAGTCGGCGCAGCTCAGATAATAAAAAGAGGGAAACACGCTGATAATCCACATCATTACTAACAATGAGCGGTTCCTGTTTGTAATCCAGCGTATAAGTATCAAAACCCACACCAACAGTACTCAAAGGGTTGATCCTGCGAGCAAGCTGCAACCCAAATGCCTGCCGACTCGCCTCCAACGCATTACTGATATCGTAGCGAATCTCGGCTTGGCTTGCAGAAAGCTCAAGACGCGTTAAACGGTGCCCAAACCCAGCAGTAAGCCCAGCACTGGTCACTGTGCGCGTATCTAAATTATCGGGAGAATCACCCAAGAAATCATCAATGAGCAACTCTTGCGAAGCATGTGACAAAGCACCCTTAAACATACGGTCAGCCGTAAAAGCTTCAAGCACAGCTTGGCCAAGAATAAGCTGTTGATCACGCTGTTTTTGCTCCGAATAACGCCGGTCCTCTAATCCGTAATCAATCAGAAGAGACATGTATGCAGGCTTATATTCGCCCACTGCGTTAAGGCTCACCACCTGTTGCGTTTCATCTATTTCCTCTTCAGGAACGCCTGTCCGTGTAGCATTATCAACAGACGATAAATCAGCTCTCCCTGTGATATCGAGCTCACCTGCATGAGCAATGGGCACAATACTCACACTCGCAGCCATTGTCACAACCAAAATAGCCGCTGCTGTCTTCACGGGCCGATGGGATAAAAAAGGGAAATCCTGAGGCAAGCCAAAGCGCTCTGCCGACGGTCTGTAAAAAGGTGGCATCTGTCGAACCTCGAAGATAAAGAATGAAACCTACCGAATTATAAGCGAAGTGTCGATTGTCGGCAGCCTTTACAACTCATAGAAATATACCGTATTTTTCGCTTGCAAAGTTCATTTTTAAATATAAAGCCGCTTAATAAAACAAATAAAAACAGCAACTTAAAACAGAAATAATACGAATGGCATAAAATATGCTAACACTGAATATGAAATTTAATACAAAAGAACTAATAATAAATCTATATTACATAGGCATAAATCATACAAAAAATGTGAAATAACGTAATAAAGCTCATCTTTCTAACCAGAAACCAAAGCATTACGCCCCATTTTTTAGATACCTAATGTATGATTGCAACCAAATAAAGGCTTACAGAACAAAAAGCTATTAAAAATTTATTATCTAGCACTTTAGTAGAATTTTTTATCGCTTAACTGGAAAGATTTACGCTTAACATAGAGGAAATCAATCGTGAAACGATTAATCGCTTTAGGAAGCACACTCGCAGCATCACTATTATTCAGCACAGCAGTGAATGCATTACCTATCTCAGAATACAACCTGATTGTAGAGAAAGACTATAAGCATAGTTCTGCTGTCTGGGGTCGAACATTTGTAGGGGGAAACCTCATTTCAAGCGGTGGTGAATTTGGCTCACGCGTTGATCGCGACAGCGACTTACCAAGCTTGACGGTTGTAGGCCGTATTGGTGGCAGCAATTTTAATATGCTGGGCGGCAAGCTCCATCATGGGAGCCGTATTAACGGGCAGTTTAAGCGCCAACTGAATCAAGGCGGCACCAAGGTTGCCTTCAAGAAGAAAAGAAAAGATCTTAAACAACAGCGCAATAACATTGTTAACGAACTAAAAGCCGCTTCAGCTGAATACGCTTCTATGGGCGGTAATGGCGAAGTTATTCGCAACAACAACCAAGTTAACTTAAATTATACTGGCACTGGCTCTACTGCTTACTTTGATGTTAATGCAAACGACTTGTTTACTCAAAACTCGTTGTTACAACTTAACTCTGGCGATGCAGAAACAGTTGTAATTAACGTATCGACTGAAGCTCGCAACTCAGCCTTCAACTACATGGCGCCTAATGGCATCAACTTTGGTTCTGGCTTTAACGCTCAAGAGAATGATAGCAACGTTGGCGCTAGCAATATCTTGTGGAATTTTTATGATGCGAAAAATCTTGATCTTCAAGATCTGAAGCTAAAAGGTTCTCTGCTTGCAATGGGTGCCAATATTCTGAGTATCGGAACAGTAGACGGGTCGATTGCTGCACGTTCTTTTGTGCAGGATTCACAAGTCCATAACTACACCTTTACACCACCATCACCTGTACCATTACCGGCTTCTATCCAGTTTATGTTAATGGGTCTTGCTGGATTGTTTGCAGCACGTTGGGTGCGTCGTCGTAAAGCAACTGCTCAAGCTTAGCTTTTGCTCTATCTATTGATGTGCTCCATCTATTAAATAGATGGCACAAAAAATAGCAGTATAAAAAAACCCGCTTAAGCGGGTTTTTTTATACTTATGACTTAATGAAAAGATTATGATTTAAGCCACTTCACTGGCGACGTAACTGCAAACGTTCCTGCAAATCTTTCACTTTTAATGATAGCGATTGCGGCATAGACCGGGTAAGTAATCGACTAAGCAAATCATCTAAGCTAGCTAACTTATCACTCGCGAGATACACTTCAGCAAGGTGGTACTCTATCGTAGGGTCCCTCTGGTCACGACGATCTAAAGCAATCTTTAATGCATGCTCAGCCGCCTTATATTCTTTAGCCCAAAAAAGCACCCAACCATAGGTATCGAGCATACGCGGATCATCAGAGCGGGCGAATAATTGTGTAAGTATGACGGCTTTACGAATTGATTCCTCTGAGCGCACTGCATCATCAACCAAAAGAGACGCGTAATTGTTTTTGACAGCCAAGCTATTAGGGGTGCTCTTCAACAGTTTTTCATAGTTATTCACCGCACGATCATATTGCTTTTGAGAGGCTAAAGCAGACGCTTCAACCAACAACAAGAAAGGGTTGTCAGAGTTAAGCGCCAAGCCTTTTTTGAGCAGCGCTAAAGCTTTATCTCCTTGATCCACAGAGCCCGAAGTATTAGACAAATAATGGTCAGATAATAGTTTATAACCTTGTAACCATTCTGGGTTAGCCTCTAAACCCTGCTGTAGATACCGCTCTACCGATTGCTTATCTTGTCTATTTTGCGCAATTGTTGATAGCAGCATTACAGCAGGAATAGCCGATGGCTGCTGCTTAGCAAAAGCGTTAAGCCACTTTTCAAAGCTGACCACTTGGGAAGGTTGTAGAACCTCATAAATATCATCATAGGCTGCAACAAAATGTGGCTCAGCCTGAACAACCAGCTTAAATGTATCAACCGCCTTCTGACTTTGCCCTAAGCCTGCCAATATCTGAGCGCTAAAATAATCAGCGCGCCAACCGAGGTCTACTTGGGCTGTAATAGAGGTCAGCCGCTTCTGCGCCTTACGCCATTGCTCTTGCGCTAATAGTAATTCAAGTGCTCTAAGCTGCCAATCGAGCGACTGCTGCACATCAGATGATGCTTGATACCACAGAGTTTGTGCATCATATAACTCGCCCTCGCTTAACAACCTTTTAAACTCTGCTTCGCGCGCAACTACGCTATTGGCATCAATAGCTAATACTTTCTGGTGTGCCGAGCGTGCGGCTTGCGGCCGTCCCTGCTGGGAGAAAATAGAGGCTTGCAAAAGCAGTAACTCTACATCATCGGGAGAATGGCTAAGTGCTCGCTCGACGCTGACTAAAGCTGCATCAAAATCATCATTCGAACCGTGATATTGCGCCTGCATAACCAGCGCGTCACGATTTAACGGATCATAAGTCAATGCTTGTTCAATTTGCTCAGCGGCCAGCTCTGGACTCTGCTCCTGAGAAGCAAAAAACAAACGCGCCAACATAATATGCGCTTGTGCCTTTGCTTTAGGGTCAAGGGTTTCATCTGCTACCATCCCTTGCAAAATGGGGATAGCTCTATCAACTCCATTACCCGCTAAGAGACGACCAACACGATAAAACTGCAAACCGGGATCAGATGGCAACTGCTCAATAAAAGAGTCCAGCAATTTAAGCGCTTCGGCTGGATTTTGCCGCTCAACCAGCTCCAGAAGAATGCGCTTTACCGCCGTATTATCAGGGTTATTTTGATTAAATTGTTTAAGAATATCTAACGCTTTCTGCTCATTGCCCTCTCGGTAGTAGCCTTGCGCCAAGGTCATTGGAAAACGCTCATTAGATGGCTGCAAAGATGCTAACGCCTCCAGAGCATTTTGGTATGCAACCGCATCATTTTGCAATTGCGCTAGCTCAAGTTTTAGCAGCTGATGTGATATTTGATCTGGGTGCTGACTTATCAATCTATCTAAGACTTTGGTCGCGACCGGGTAAAGCTTAAGAAACTTAAGCGTCACCACTTTTAGCGCTAATAACTCTTCATTATCGGCACCCCATTCCAATGCCTTATCAGCAACTTGCAGGGCTTTGCTATACCGCTGCAATCCAATAAGGCTTGCCACCCAAACCTCATGACCTTTGATATGATCAGAGTGCTTAGACAATAAGGCTGACATCGCCTCTTCTGCTTGTTTGAACTGGGCCGTTAGCACTAAGTATTCTGCTGCTTTCACTGCAATAGCAGGATCTTTAGGCGCCAATTCACGCGCGCGTTGAATATCAGCATACGCTACATAAACATTGCCTCTCTGCTCGGAGATAAGCGACAAATAATAATACGCTTGTGAGCGCTGAGGATCTTGCCGCAGCGCATTACGCAGCTGCACACGAGCACGATCATAGTCACCCTGCTCAAAAAAGCTTTTTGCACTGTCTAAATATTCATCAGCACCGGGCTCTGAGCGCCAACAGCCAGAACTAATGGCACTGGCACAGATCACGGCCAATGCCAGTGGGCGAATAGGTGTTTTTAACATATCGATCTCATTATTAATCTAACGTATGGCGAATAGCAGGAAGATACTCTATGGAGGTGCCGGCAAATACAACTCTAACTTTTGAGCAACAGTATTCATAAATTGATCCAAGCGAGCCTCTGCTTGAGATAAGGATTCTTCCGATGCCAACGGGGTCGTAATACGAACAAGCGCGCCATCGGTCCGACCATGGGTTAAAAAATCTTTTAATAATAACCATTTTTTCTCATATTCATTTGTCACGACTTTACCGCGCTCCACAAACCAATAATGCACAAGCTGGCGCTGATTTTGACGAACAATCACAACTCGATTAAAGGCTTTGCCTTGGGCTACTCGCTGGTCGATAGATTCTATCGACCAGCCACCACCGGGGATACAGACTTTAGGCGAATGCGGTGACTGCCCCGAACGCTGCGAACCATAAAACGAGACAAAGAAATTAACGGGCATTTCACTTTGCACGTTAAAGAAGTTAACTGACAAGTAGTCATCCGCCGCCAACGCATCACGCGTACCCGCTGCCATAGGGACTCGAACACCTTGCCAATGCGGCCAATCAATTGGGAAAGAGGCTAAAAAAGTGGGTGTAATTGCCTGGGCTTTACGATTATCTATCCAATAGAAGGCAGATGCTGCGCCTGCTATAAGCACAACGATAAAAAGTGTTAACAATCTTCCTCGGAGTTTTTCCAATGGCCATTCAGCGTGATGGCTCTCCGTTGCATTCCTCGTTGGCGCATCAAACATTTGACTCAACGGTTTTTGTCTAAATAGCGCATTTAGCAACCAAAGCTCAGCAAGCAGCACCAGCATACAGCCAGCAAATAACATTAAGCCTTCAAAATCATGCAGCAACCCTTCAGAGGCACTCACGCCAGCCACCGATGCTAACCAAGCCACTAGCGCAATGCGTAAACTATTAAGGATGACTGCAATAGGAACTGTCGAGAAAAAGAGCCACCACCGTAGAAAGAGAGGGCCTTGATAAAAATAGGCAGCCAAAAAACCCAAACTCATTAGAGGGTACATATAGCGTAAGCCACTACAAGCCTCCACTACTTGTAGCTGAAGAATACCTAAATCAATGATGTTACCCGCCAAATAAACAGGTAAACCCAATGACGAAATCAAACTAACGGCTAATTGGGAGGAGTTGAGCTGTAACCCAGCGGTTATAGGGGATTCGAGCATATAGGGTAAGGGAATTGCAAACAGTAAAAAAGCCAGCGCACCCCATAAAACTCTTACGCCATGAGCACCCCACCAAAACAGCACCACCGAAACACACATCAAGACAACAGAAACTTGCATCAAAAAGAATAAACCCGAAATCATCCCAAGCAATAACAATACTGCCATCAAAAACAATGCAAGTATTACCGCATAAGATGGGCCACTCCTATTCAAACGGTCAGATTCACGCCGAAAGATGTAAGCACTAACTAGCGG